>JANTFO010000005.1 GCA_024763365.1 Flavobacteriaceae bacterium | reverse complement strand
TGGTCACCGGCATCACGCTCTTGCTCAAAGAAAATACCCGGATAGCGCCTACTGGAAGGTTTGATATCGTTGATATTCAATTTCTCAATCATTTTTTTTCGGCTTGTTGCCTGTTTTGATTTGGCCACATTTGCTGAAAAACGACGAATAAAATCCTCCAATTCTTTTTTCTTTTCTTCCGCTTTTTTATTCTGCTGAGCCCTTTGGCGTGCAGCCAACTGACTGGATTCGTACCAAAAAGAATAGTTTCCTGAATAATGTGTGATTTTACCAAAATCTATATCTGATATATGGGTACATACTGCATCTAAAAAGTGCCTGTCGTGAGAAACAACGATAACCGTATTGTTGAAATTTGCCAAAAAACTTTCCAACCAACCAATGGCTTCAAAGTCCAAATCATTGGTAGGCTCATCCATGATTAACACATCGGGATTACCAAAGATTGCTTGGGCTAAAAGCACCCGTACTTTAGATTTGTTATCCATCTCACTCATCATACTGTAATGAACTTCTTCTTTGATCCCTAAAGATGATAAGAGGTTAGCTGCATCACTCTCTGCATTCCAGCCACCCATTTCTTCATATTCAGCTCCAATTTCTGCCACTTTTAAACCATCTTCCTCAGAAAAATCGGGCTTGGCATAAATTGCATCCATCTCTTTCTTAAGATTATGAAGGGGTTTATTACCCATCAATACCGTTTCCAAAACCTGATGCTCGTCAAAAGCAAAGTGGTCTTGTGATAAGACCGACATACGTTTGCCTTTCTCTAAATTTACTTGACCCGAAGTGGGTTCTAATTCTCCGGATAATATTTTAAGAAAAGTTGATTTACCGGCACCATTCGCACCAATGATACCATAAATATTGCCTTTAGTAAATTTTACATTGACTTCGTCAAATAGAATACGCTTGCCAAATTGAAGCGATAAGTTGGAAACTGAAAGCATTTATATTCATTTATTTATTTGTAATTTCTTGTATATCAAGCTAATACAGAACGTTACAAATTTGTTTTTATGCTTGCGAAAATATAATTATTTCACAGACTGGCAATAACTGTTATTTTTACAATTCTCAATAAAAGATGTTTTAACATGGAATTAACAAGAAACTTCTGTCCACTAAATACTTTTGTGATGTGAAGTATTTATTTTTTTATACCAGTATTTTATTTACAATCCTTCTATTTTCTGTGGGATGCAAAAAACCCATTGAAAATACCCCAATTTTTTTAAGTGGTGAAATTATCAACCCAAGGTCACCATATGTTATCTTAATGAAAGATGAAAATGTGATAGACAGTTTTCCGCTCAATCAAAATAATTCTTTCTCAACTAAGCTAAACATTACCCCCGGACTATACTCTTTCAAACATGGATATGAATTCCAATATTTATACCTTGAAGAAAATGACAGTTTGAGATTTCGATTAAACACTTGGGACTTTGATGAGACTTTATCCTTTGAAGGTCAAGGTGCTGAAAGGAATGAATTGTTATTAGATCTGTTTCTTGACAATGAGATAGAAAGTAGTATTTTTTATTCTTACTTTTTATTATCTGAACAAGAATTTCAAGAAAAAATTGACCAATTATCACGCAAACTAAGTAAAAGAATTGCTCTGTATCTAAAGTCAGAACCAAATGCTTCAAAAGAATTCAAGCATTTTGTAGAAGCCGCGGCTATGTATCCGGTATACAGGTTAAAAGAGATATATCCCTATTTTCATAAACAAAAAAACAAATTAGATAGTATTAAGCCTCTCTCCAGAACTTATTATAATTACAGAAAAAATATCGACATCAACGATCCGGTATTTACAGATTATTATGCCTTTCAGAATTATATTGTAGCCTATCTATACAACTTAGCCTATACAGCCAATGACGAAAAAATGGATGATGCTGCATTTCATGATAAATTATTCGAGATAATACATCAAAAAGTAAAATTACCTACCTTAAAAAATCGCCTATTATCAAAGGAAATGGAAGAATTATTATTTAATCACGAAAATCTGATCAATAGTAAGCATTGGGAACTCTTTGAGAAGTATTGTAAAAATGACATTTTAAAGAAAAAATTTCAAGAATTGAATCATGAGAAAAATACAATGAAAGAAAATGTTTTGTTCCCGAATTTTGAAATACTGGATAGCGATGGATCATTACTATCCATTCACGATTTATTACAAAACAAAATCTCATTGATTTGTTTAACTTCTCCAAGTCAATATAATGATAATATTCTCAGGAACAGGATGGCTTACATTCAAAAAAAGTTTCCGGATTTAAATATTATTTCTATTAAATCTGAACTTCAGCATAATGCCCCTCTTTCTAATAACCAGTACTTTCTCACAAAGAAGAGTAAAGGACATCAATATATATCCAAAATCTATCCACGAACGATTCTGGTAAACAAAGATGGAATGGTAGAACGTAATTTCTTATTAATCACAAAATACCATTCCGAAAAGAATATCGAAAAGTTGTTTCCTCAATAAAATAAGTATGATAATACCCCAAAAAACAAATAGTAACTTAAGTTACCATTAAGTAAGTCATTCTGCTGATTTTTATCATGAAAAGAGGCTTTTCATAAGCTTACTTTTGTAAGGAAATATTTTATTAACTATTAAAATTATAATTATATGTCAAACATAGGAATCTTTGAATTTCAGGGCAAAAAATATGAATTTCCCGTTGAAATCGGAACAGAAAATGAAATCGCTATTGATATTAAAAAATTAAGAGGGTCTACAGGAGGTATTATTACCTTAGACCCCGGATTTAAGAATACGGGATCTTGTAAAAGTAAAATCACCTTTTTAAATGGGGAAAAAGGAATTTTACGTCACCGCGGTTATGCTATTGAAGATTTAGCCAAAAAAGCCAGTTTCTTAGAAGTGGCCTACTTGATTATCTTTGGAGAACTTCCAAACAAAAAGCAGTTAGAAAAATTTGAAAATGATATCAAAGAAAAGAGTTTAGTAGATGAAGAAATTAAAGATATCCTTGACGGTTTTCCAAGATCAGCGCATCCCATGGGAGTTTTGTCAGCTTTGACTGCTTCATTAACAGCTTTCCATTCTCACTTAACCGATGTTCATTCTGAAGAAGAGATTTATAGTTCGATAACCCGTTTAATGGGTAAATTTCCAGTATTAGCTGCTTGGGCACATGCCAAAAATGAAGGGACTCCGCTAAACTATGCTGACAACAGCCTAGATTACATTGACAACCTCCTGATGATGATGTACAAAATTCCTACAACTCCATACAAAGGCAATCCAGTCATTAAAAAAGCGATGGAAGAATTATTGATACTTCACCAAGATCATGAACAGAACTGTTCTACTTCTACCGTTAGACTGGTAGGCTCATCTCACGCTAGTTTATTTGCTTCTATATCTGCCGGTGTATCTGCACTTTGGGGACCATTGCATGGAGGGGCTAACCAAGCCGTAATTGAAATGCTGGAAGCTATCAAAGAAGATGGAGGTGATGTAGAGAAATTTATCAATAAAGCAAAAGATAAAAATGATCCTTTCCGTTTAATGGGATTTGGACACCGTGTGTATAAAAACTTTGACCCACGTGCTTTGATTATCAAAGAAAGTGCCGATGCAGTATTAGCAGAATTAGGTGTTGATGACCCAACCTTAGAAATCGCTAAACATCTGGAAGAAACAGCGCTTAAAGATCCTTATTTTGTAGAGAAAAAACTATTCCCTAATGTAGACTTTTACTCAGGAATCATATACAGAGCACTTGGTATTCCTGTGGAAATGTTTACCGTTATGTTTGCTATAGGTCGTCTACCGGGCTGGATTGCACAATGGCGAGAAATGCGTCTCAACAGTGAACCAATTGGCCGTCCACGTCAGTTATACATTGGAGAAACAAAACGAGATTATGTTCCCATGTCCAAAAGATAATTAAACAAACTTTTTCAAAAAAATCACTTTTTGACTTAACAATAAGTTACAAAAAGTGATTTTTTTTTATGATATTTGCAGTAAAGCCAGATCATATGATTTACACTCATATTTTTAAAGTATTATCTTATATACAAAAGTTTGGTTTTTATTAAAAAGTATATTTTTTCTTCTGAAAATTTTTAATAAAACAACACATCAAACTCCTAAAAACACCAATACCATGAAAAAAATAAAAACCATCATTATGGGAGCCGCAGGGCGTGACTTTCATAATTTTAATGTCATATATAGAAATAATGATCTATATGATGTAGTAGCTTTTACTGCAACACAAATTCCAGATATTGAAGGCCGTAAATATCCTGCTGTATTGGCCGGAGAACTTTATCCCAATGGCATACCCATTTATGACGAATCTGAATTAGAAAAACTCATTAAAGAAAATGATGTAGAAGAAGTTGTATTCTCTTACTCAGATATACATCATATAGAAGTAATGAACAAAGCTTCAAAAGTGATGGCTTGGGGTGCCCATTTTAAATTATTGGGTAGTGAACCCACCATGATAAAATCAACAAAACCAGTGATTGCAATTGGTGCTATACGTACAGGTTGTGGTAAAAGTCAAACCACACGTAGCGTTGCTGAAATTTTGAAAAATGCCGGTCTAAAAGTAGCAGCTATCAGACACCCGATGCCTTATGGAGATTTAGCTAAGCAAGCTGTTCAGCGTTATGCAAGCATTGATGACCTCAAAAAACACGAATGTACCATTGAAGAAATGGAAGAATACGAACCACATATTACAACAGGGACCATCATATATGCCGGAGTTGATTATGAAGCCATTTTACGTGAAGCAGAAAAAGAAGCCGATATCATTTTATGGGACGGGGGAAATAATGATATGCCTTTCTACAAACCTGACCTAAACATAGTAGTAGTAGATCCACACAGACCAAGCCATGAAAGATTATACTATCCAGGAGAAACTAATTTCTTAATGGCCGATGTTATCGTGATAAACAAAATTGTCACCGCTGATCCAGAAGCCGTTGAAGAGGTGCGTTCAAACATCAGAGAATTGAATCCTAAAGCTATTGTAATAGATGCAGCATCTCCAGTTTCTGTTGAGGATATGAGTTTGATTTTAGGTAAAAACGCCCTTGTTGTGGAAGACGGCCCTACCCTTACCCATGGTGAAATGACTTATGGAGCAGGCATGGTAGCTGCAGAGAAATTTGGGGCAAAAGATGTAGTAGACCCTAGACCTTATACAGTAGGAACAATCACTAAAACTTTTGAGAAATATCCTGATATAGGATTGTTACTCCCTGCCATGGGTTATGGTGAACAACAAGTCAAAGACTTAGAAAAAACTATTAACAATACAGTATGTGACGTGGTGATTATTGGAACACCTATTGACCTCAGACGTATTATTAATATCAAACATCCATCCGTTAGGGTTACCTATGACCTGCAAGTTATAGGTCAACCTAATTTGGTAGATGTATTAAAACCATTTTTAAAATAGTTTTAAACCCATCACAGAGAAGCAAGGTATCAACTTATATTGACAGGTTTTTATCTTGTTTCTCCTTTTCTAAAAACTACCTTTGTATTATTTTATAACATTGACGTAAATGAGCAAACTAGCAGTGATAGCACTTGGAGGTAATGCCATCATCAGGGGAGATGAACGAGGTACTATTGAACAACAATATGCCAATTCCAGTGCTACGATACGTAATTTAATCTATCTTATAAAAGATGGATACAATCTAGTCATCACTCATGGGAATGGCCCACAGGTTGGTAATATTCTTATGAGAAATGATGCCGGAGAATCACAATACGATATTCCTCAAATGCCACTTGATATTTGTGTAGCCGACTCCCAGGGAGGTATAGGTTACATGCTGGAAAAAATGCTAATCAATATCCTGAAAGAAGAAGGTATTCAAAAGGATGTTATGACCATAGTTACGCAAGTTGTCGTATCTAAAGATGACCCGGCTTATAAAAACCCTACCAAAAGAGTCGGTAAGATTTACAAAAAAGAACAAGCTGAACAATTGGAAAAAAGAAAAGGTTGGGAATTCAAAAAATCCTCAAAAACCATTGATGGGTGGAGACGTGTGGTACCTTCGCCAAAACCTCTAGAAATACTTAACACCAACATAATAAAAAACATTGTCAACTCGGGTGTTATAGTCATTGCTGCAGGAGGTGGAGGTATTCCAGTTTATTATGATGAAAATGGGTTATTACAATCTATGGAGGCCGTCATTGATAAAGATGCTGCCTCTTCTTTATTAGCGACCCAAATAAATGCTGATGACTTTTATATTCTTACAGATGTCCCTTATGTGTATGCCAATTATGGAACACCACAACAAGAAATATTAGAATTCCTAAACAAAGAGAAAATTGAAAAACATATTGAAAAAGGTGATTTTGGTGAGGGAAGTATGCTTCCAAAAATAAAAGCAGCCCTCAACTTTGTAGAAAATGGAGGTAAAAAATCAGTCATTACTGAAGCACGAAAATTGGAAGATCGTAGCTTTGGTTCACGCATCACACTAAATTAATTGTTTAACTAACTTGAAAATATCAAAAATATGTTTAATCTAAAGAACAGAAACTTTCTTAAATTACTAGATTTCAGCACAACAGAAATCAATTTCTTACTCGAATTATCTGCTGATCTTAAAAAAGCTAAATACACAGGGACAGAACAACAAAAACTAAAAGATAAAAATATCGCGCTCATCTTTGAAAAGTCATCCACACGTACACGTTGTGCTTTTGAAGTGGCAGTTCATGACCAGGGAGGAAATGTCACTTACCTCGGCCCTTCTGGTTCTCAGATAGGGAATAAAGAAACCATGAAAGACACTGCCAGAGTTTTAGGAAGGATGTATGACGGAATAGAATACCGCGGATTTGCCCAAGACATCGTGGAAGAGTTGGGTGCATATGCAGGTGTTCCTGTGTGGAATGGTTTGACCAATGAATATCACCCAACACAAATACTAGCCGACTTTCTTACCATGAAAGAACATATTGATAAACCTTTAAATCAGGTGAAATTTGCCTTCCTCGGTGATGCCAGAAACAATATGGGAAATTCTCTCATGATCGGTGCTGCCAAAATGGGCATGGATTTTAGAGCTATTGCGCCAGAAAGCCTACACCCTGATTCAGCATTAGTAAAACAAGCTAAAGAAATTGCTAAAACAACAGGTGCCAAAATTACACTTACAGAGGATGTAGCCAAAGGTGTCAAAGATTGTGATTTCCTTTACACGGATGTTTGGGTATCTATGGGTGAACCAGAGAAAGTTTGGAAAGAACGCATTGAACTACTACTTCCCTACCAGATCAATAAAAAAACGATGGAATTGACCGGAAATAAAAATGCAAAATTTATGCACTGCCTTCCGGCATTTCACAATAGAGATACCAAAGTAGGTGAAGAAATCTATCAAAAATTTGGCATTGATGCCATGGAAGTAACGGAAGAAGTTTTTGAATCCGAAGCTTCCATTGTTTTCGACGAAGCAGAAAACAGGTTACATACCATCAAAGCTGTGATGGTCGCCAGCTTAGGGTAGATCTTTTTTTTAATTCTCTATATTAATCAAAAGACTGTCTCAAAACAATACATATTGATCTGATTATCAGTACTACAAGGTTTGAGACAGTTTTTAGTTGTAAGGTTTTTTAATAATTGTATTATTTTTGTCACTTCAAACACAAACAGAATGTTATGACACAACACATAGAAAGTGTAAAAAAAGCCCTTAAAGAATATGGTATTAGTAACTTTAAAGAAATTATATACAATCCTTCCTATGATGCTCTTTATAAAGAAGAACTAAATCCAAATCTGAAAGGTTATGAAAAAGGCTATCTTACAGAACTGGGTGCTATCAATGTTATGACCGGAGAATTTACCGGTAGGTCACCAAAAGATAAATACATTGTAAAAGATGCCGTTACAGAAGATACTATTTGGTGGGACAATGATACCTTTCCTAATGACAATAAGCCTCTATCTACTGAAGTGTGGAAAGATCTAAAACAACTGGTTGCAGAGCAATTATCCAATGAAAAATTATACATTATCGATGGTTATGCCGGAGCCAATAAAAATTCCAGATTGAAAGTACGATTCATTGTGGAAGTAGCCTGGCAGGCACATTTTGTAAAAAATATGTTTATCAGGCCTACGGAAGCAGAATTAGCTGACTTTGGAGAACCTGATTTTGTCATTCTAAATGCTTCTAAAGTCACCAATCCAATCTGGGAAAAACATGGCAAAAATTCAGAAGTTTTTACTGTTTTTAATTTGACTGAAAAAATGCAATTAATTGGCGGCACCTGGTATGGCGGTGAAATGAAAAAAGGCATTTTTGCCATGATGAATTACTACCTGCCATTAAAAGGTATGGCTGCCATGCATTGCTCAGCTAATGAAGGTAAGGATGGTGATGTAGCCATATTTTTTGGCCTTTCAGGGACAGGGAAAACTACGCTTTCCACCGACTCCAGCAGAGCATTGATAGGGGATGATGAACACGGATGGGATGATGAGGGAGTTTTCAATTTTGAAGGTGGCTGTTATGCCAAAACCATCAATCTTGACAAAGAAGCAGAGCCGGAAATCTATGCAGCTATTAAAAAAGATGCGCTACTTGAAAATGTAAGTGTTGATGAAAATGGCCATATAGATTTTACTGATGATTCCGTTACCCAAAATACCAGAGTTTCCTACCCCATTTATCATATTGATAATATTGTAAAACCGGTTTCAAAAGCCGGCCATGCTTCTAAAGTCATTTTCCTTACGGCAGATGCCTATGGTGTATTACCTCCCGTCGCAAAACTTACTCCAGACCAAATAAAATATCATTTCTTATCCGGTTTTACTTCCAAAGTTGCAGGAACAGAATTAGGCGTAAATGAACCTGCCCCTACATTTTCTGCTTGTTTTGGGGAAGCCTTTTTATCACTTCATCCAACAAAATATGCTGAAGAGTTAGTAAAAAAAATAGAAAAGCACAATGCATCTGCCTATTTAGTGAATACCGGCTGGAATGGTTATGGCAAACGTATGTCTCTTAATATAACAAGAGCCATTATTAACGCTATACTTAATGGAGAAGTAGAACAGGCTAAAATGCATAAAACTTCTTATTTCGGTTTGCATGTTCCAACAAGTTTAAAAGAAGTGGATGATGCTATCTTATTTACTTCAAACACTTATAAAAACCATGATGAGTGGGCTAAAAAAGCAAGAAAATTAGCCAAATTATTTATCAAAAATTTTGAAAAATATACAGATACTGAAGAAGGTAAAAAGTTGGTAGCAGCAGGCCCTCAACTAGATTAGTTTATTCACTTTAACTAATATAAATTTATGAAAACAAAAAGATTGGTCATCGCAACAATTTTAGGATTCCTAAGTGGTCTCGTTTGTTATGGCATGGCCTCTTCAGGTAATGAAAATTTAAGTATTTACCTGGCTTTTAATATCATTATAAGCCGTACATTGATCGGTTTTGCGATAGGTATCAGTCAATTCAAAATGGGACACTGGGCTATACACGGTATTGTTTTAGGTTTGTTATTTAGTATTCCTGCTGGATTAGGTGCCATGATGGGCCCGGAAAATCCTGAATTTAGTAAGAATATGATGTTCGTTGCAACTGTGGTAATGGGTATGATCTACGGTTTACTAATTGAACTAATAACCAGCGTAGTATTTAAAGCCCGCCAATAGGTATTAAATTTTTTAGATGGCATTAAACTATATATGGATTGGATTTTTTGTGATAGCTTTTGTTATTGCATTGATCAAACTCATCTTCTTTGGAGACATCCAAGTGTTTAACGAAATCATGGGTGCCATTTTTGACCGTGCCAAACTGGGTTTTGAGCTTTCATTAGGCCTTACCGGCGTTTTAGCACTATGGATGGGAATTATGAAAATAGGGGAACGTGGAGGTGTTGTCAAAGTTTTGACACGTATGGTCAGTCCGTTTTTTAGCAAGCTATTTCCTGAAATACCAAAAGACCATCCTGCTATGGGTTCCATGATGATGAACCTGTCTGCCAATATGCTGGGTTTAGACAATGCTGCGACACCATTAGGCTTAGAAGCTATGAAAGACTTACAAGAAATCAATCCTAAAAAAGATACGGCCAGTAATGCTCAGATCATGTTTTTGGTTTTGAATACATCAGGGATGACACTCATTCCGGTAAGCATTTTGGCTTTACGTGCCAGTGCTGGAGCCATACAGCCAACAGATGTATTCATCCCTATCCTTATCGCCACTTTTATTTCTACATTGGTAGGTTTAGTCGTTACTTCTTTAGTACAACGCATCAAATTACTTCAACCCATAATTCTAGCTTATCTGATTGGGTTTACTGCAGTTATCGTTGGTCTGATATATTACTTCAGCACATTAAACCCTGAACAACTACATATGATTTCTGGCTTGATAGCCAATTCACTTTTGTTTAGCATAATCATCACATTCATATTGGCTGGTGTGATTAAAAAAGTAAATATCTATGACGCTTTTATCGACGGGGCCAAAGACGGATTTAAAGTAGCCGTCAACATCATCCCCTATTTAGTCGCTATGTTGGTCGCCATAGGTGCTTTTACGGCTTCCGGTGCCATGGATATGCTAATTGGTGGTATAGAACATCTTGTCAGTTTAACAGGAATGGACACACGATTTGTAGAAGGTTTACCCACGGCTTTCATGAAACCACTTAGTGGTGGAGGTGCCAGGGCTTTAATGGTTGAAAGCTGGGGAGAAAATGGTAGTTTGGTCAATAGTTTTGTGGGCAGGTTGACCTCTGTCTTACAAGGTTCCACGGAAACTACTTTCTATGTGTTGGCTGTATATTTTGGTTCTGTTAAGATTAAAAACACACGTAATGCTGTACTCCTAGGGCTTATCGCTGACATAGCTGGTATTATCGCAGCAATCTATATTTCCTACTTCTTTTTTGGATAAGATTTATTCTTGATAGCTTCTGCTTCTTTTTCTTGCCTTTTGTAAACATATTTTGCAATAATAATACTCACCTCATAAAGTATTACGATAGGGATGGAAACAATGATCTGGCTGATCACATCCGGTGGGGTTACGACAGCCGCTAAGATCAATACCACCACAATGGCATGTTTACGGTATTTTTTTAAAAAGTCAGGAGTAACCAAGCCCATTTTAGCTAAAAAGTAGATGATAACCGGCAGTTCAAACATCAATCCGGAGGCCAAAACGGAAGATTTAATTATGGAAATATAGGAACCTATTTTAAAATTCCTATTCACAATATCACTCACGGAATAGTTTCCCAAAAAATTGACCGATAAAGGTGTGATTACATAATACCCAAATAACACACCCATAAAAAACAAAAAGGAAGAAACCAAAATAAAAGAGACCGCATATTTGCGCTCTTTTCGATATAAGCCGGGACTAATAAACTTCCAGAATTCCCAAATGATATAAGGAAAAGCTATGATGATTCCAGCTACTATCGATACCCAAATATGAATAGAAAACTGTTCCGACATACCCAAACTTTGTAAGGTAAAAGGGAGTTCTTCTATACAGATTCCCTTAGGAGAGAATACTTTACTGATATTACAAAGTGCCCTATAGGTGAAAAAATCTAACTTTGTTGGAGCCAGCAGGATTTTATCAAAGATGATATTCTTAAATAAAAAAGCAATAACAGCTAAAATAAGAACAGCAGCAGAAGAACGGATCAAATGCCAACGTAATTCTTCTAAGTGGTCCAAAAAGGACATATCACTTTTATGCTTGCTTTCAATTTTTTTTCTCATCTTTTAGTAAATCCCTTCATTTAACAAATCATGCAAATGTATTACCCCTAAATAATCATCACCTGAAACAACCAATAATTGTGTAATATTATGATGACGCATATTATCTAAAGCATCTACAGCCAATGCATCCTCCACAATAGTCTTAGGATTACTACTCATAATATCTTTGGCTGTTAAACTTTCAATATTTTTATATGATTCTAACATACGACGTAAATCACCATCTGTAATAATACCTACAATAGATTTACCATCTGTCACAGCAGTGGTTCCCAACCTTTTAGAGGAGATTTCAAGTATTACATCCTTGATATAATCTGTCTGTTTAACCAAAGGTTTTTGATTCTTGATCATCAAATCTCTCACGCGTAAATATAATCTCTTTCCCAATGAACCTCCTGGGTGATACTTGGCAAAATCTTTGGCATTAAAGCCTCTTTTCTCTAATAAACTAATAGCCAAAGCATCCCCTAGAACTAACTGTGCTGTAGTACTGGTGGTAGGTGCCAAATTGTTAGGACAGGCCTCTTCTTTGACATAAGAATTAATATAAAAATCTGATTGAGCAACCAAGTAAGATTCTGGATTTCCACAGAGGGCAATAATCTTATTTCCGGAATTCTTTATTAAAGGTATCAATACTTTTATCTCCGGTGTATTACCACTTTTAGATAAGCAAAGTACGATATCGTCCTGTAAAATAGTACCCAAGTCTCCATGAATGGCATCGGCAGCATGCATAAAAACAGCCGGTGTACCTGTAGAATTAAAAGTGGCCACTATCTTTGTAGCGATGTTGGCACTTTTACCAATACCAGTAATAATCAAGCGTCCCTTGGACTGATAAATAGTCTCAACTACATCGTTAAAATCTTCCGTTAAATATTGTTCCAATGCAGCAATCGCTTTGCTTTCGGCAATTAAGGTTCTTCTGGCAATAGCTATACTATTTACTTTTTTACTCATCCTAATATTGTTTACTTGTAAACGAAATTAATTCAATGCTAATAAACTTAATTTTTTTTATTAAATTCGTTACTTTAAGTCCACTACCTAAAAAGGTAGCACAAAAGTATTCAAAATATTTGATACGAATTACCATGCAGCACAATGATTATAATTTAAAGGACGCCTTAAAAAAATATTTTGGTTTCGAAAACTTTATTGGTTTACAAGAGGAAGTGATTTATAGTGTCATGGAGGGTAAAAATACCTTTGTGATCATGCCAACAGGTGGCGGTAAATCACTATGCTACCAACTACCGGCTTTGTTAAAAAAAGGAACTGCTATTGTCGTCTCGCCACTTATCGCCTTGATGAAAAATCAAGTAGATGCCATTAGAGGAGTCTCTGAATCAAATGGTGTGGCGCATGTATTGAATTCTTCTTTAAATAAAACTCAGGTAAGACAAGTAATGAGCGATATAGAAAATGGCATTACTAAACTCCTTTATGTAGCTCCGGAATCTTTGGCTAAAAAAGAATATACTGAATTTTTACAAACCCAGAACATATCATTCGTAGCCGTAGATGAAGCACACTGTATCTCGGAGTGGGGTCATGATTTTAGGCCTGAATATCGTAATTTACGTAATATCATCAACACAATTGATGATGTACCTATTATCGGATTAACAGCTACTGCAACTGAAAAAGTACAAGAAGATATTTTGAAAACTTTGCGTATGTCGAATGCGCGAACTTTTAAAGCATCTTTTAACCGACCTAATTTATTTTATGACGTACGACCCAAGACAAAAGAAATTCAAAAAGACATTATCCGATTTGTAAAGCAATATCCAGGTAAGTCCGGAATAATTTATTGTTTGAGTCGTAAGAAAGTTGAAGAAATAGCACAAGTATTGCAAGTCAATAATATCAAAGCCCTACCCTATCATGCCGGCTTGGATGCCAAGACGCGCGCCAATCACCAAGATATGTTCCTGATGGAAGAAGTAGACGTGATAGTGGCTACTATTGCTTTTGGAATGGGTATAGACAAACCGGATGTTCGTTTCGTAATACACCACGATATTCCCAAAAGTCTAGAAAGTTATTATCAAGAGACAGGTCGTGCCGGTCGTGACGGTGGTGAAGGTTATTGTTTGGCATACTACTCTTATGACGATATCGAAAAACTGGAAAAATTCCTTTCGGGAAAACCCGTAGCTGAACAAGAAATAGGCCATGCACTTTTACAAGATGTGATAGGTTATGCAGAGACATCTATGAGCCGTAGAAAATATCTATTGCACTATTTTGGTGAGGAATTTGATGAAAAAACTGGTCTGGGTGCCGATATGGATGATAATGTCCGAAATCCAAAACCCAAACACGAAGCCAAAGAACAGGTAAAATTGCTGCTTGAAGTCATTAGAGATACACATGAGCATTATAAGGCCAAAGACCTAGTTAAAACCTTAGTAGGTCATGCCAATGCCATGCTCAAATCTCATAAAACCCACCAACAAGAATTTTTCGGAAAAGGTAGTGACAAAAGTGAGGTTTACTGGATGTCATTGATCAGACAACTAATGGTAGCAGGCTACATACGTAAAGAAATAGAACAATATGGTGTTTTTAAACTTACGGATTTGGGGCGGGCGTTTATCAAAAAACCAACGTCATTTATGATGACTGAAGATCATGTCTATGAAACCGGTAACGATTCTGATATAATAACAAATTCAGGGGGGGCAAGTAAAGGTGCCGCAGATGAAAAATTACTCAAAATGCTGAAAGACCTTCAGAAAAGAGTCGCTAAAAAACACGGGGTTCCACCTTATGCTGTATTTCAGGAATCCTCTTTGGAAGACATGGTGTTAAAATATCCTGTAAATCTTGATGAATTGACTAATGTATTTGGGGTGGGTGAAGGAAAAGCCCAAAAATACGGGCAAGAATTTGTTAGTTTAATAGCAGATTATGTTGAAGAAAACGATATCATTAGGCCGGATGATCTGGTAGTCAAAAGTACGGGGGTAAATTCTTCACTAAAACTCTTTATCATTCAAAATACGGACCGTAAAATTCCACTAGAAGACATAGGCAAATCCAAAGGACTAAATCTTGAAGAGTTGATTGATGAAATGCAGCGTATCGTTTATTCCGGGACCAAACTCAATATTGATTATGCCTTGGATGATTTATTAGATGAAGAACAACAAGAAGAGATATTTGATTACTTCATGGAGTCAGAAACTGATAAAATATCCGTTGCCTTCGATGAATTTGAAGGAGATTATGAAGAAGAAGAATTACGGTTAATGCGTATTAAGTTTTTGAGTAAGGTAGCATTATAAAAATCACAAAAAAAATTTCCAAATTACAAACTCCATACCCGTTGTTTCGTATAGAGCAGAAATAACGAATAGATCAGAAATCGTAAATTTTTTCTCCGATTATTTCTTAGGCTTATAAATATGGGTACTCTCCCCATGGAACATTTCTGCTGTTTCCATCAAAGTTTCTGAAAGTGTAGGATGAGCATGAATCGTTAATGCTACATCATCAATGGTAGCGGCCATTTCGACAGCTAAGGTAGCTTCTGCTATCATCTCTCCCGCTCCCGGACCTACAATACCAATCCCTAGTATTCTTCTAGTTTGAGGGTCGGCTAGAACTTTTGTCAAGCCATCTTTTCGATCCATAGTTACGGCCCTGCCGCTGGCCACCCATGTAAATTTTTGGATTTCCACTGATATGCCTTCCTCAATAGCCGTACTTTCTGTCATACCTACCCAGGCTAATTCAGGATCCGTATACACTACTGAAGGAATAGCTGCCGGTTCGAAAGCTATTTTTTCCCCAAAAATAGCATTCACGGCTACTTTTGCCTCAGCTGATGCTTTATGAGCCAGCATTGGGTTCCCTACTATATCACCAATAGCATAAATACCTGAATCTGGGGTTTCTAATCTTTCATCTACCACTATAAAGCCTTTCTCATCTGTCTTAACACCTGTATTTTCAAGACCTAATCCAGATGTGGTCGGCTTTCTACCTACAGCCATTAGTACCTTATCATACACTTCTTCTCCGGTCTTTTTACCTTCAAATTTGACTTTTAAGCCCTTATTTGTTTCAACAATGCTTTTCACCTGGGTATTGAGCATTATATCATCCAATCTTGGCTTGAGGCTTCTGCTCAACACATTTACCAAATCTTTATCAGCTCCTGGAATTAATTGAGGCATCATTTCTACCATACTTACTTTTGTACCTAACGCACTATACACATTGGCCATCTCCAAGCCAATAATCCCACCACCGATCACCAACATGCTTTCCGGAATATCTTTGAGTTCCAATGCTCCGGTAGAATCTATCATTTTATCTGAATCAATCCATAGGCCAGGTATTCTAACTATTTCAGAGCCTGTAGCCAAAATTGCATTTTTAAAGCTTAAATGCGCTGTTGATCCATCGTTTTTTTCAATCAAAAGTGTATTAGAATCTATAAATTTTGCCCTGCCTTGTATATAATTTATTTTGCGTTGTTTAACTAATTGTCCTGTTCCTCCTGTCAACTTTCCTATAACCGAATTCTTGAATTCCCGTAATTTATCCAGGTCTATTTCAGGTTTTGAAAAATGGATTCCCCAATCTGATGCATGTTTTGTCTCTTCTAATAATTTAGCTACATGCAACAGTGCTTTGGAAGGAATACAACCTTCATATAAACAAACACCTCCGGGGTTATCTCTTGGTTCTATAAGTGTGACATCCATCCCTTTATCCGCTGCTAAAAATGCCGCAGTATAACCTCCCGGTCCAGCACCTATAATCACCAACTCTTTAATTTCAGACATATTCTAATGTTTTATATCTAAGTTTCAGTTCTTTGAATTATTAACTATTCATCGCTATCATCAAGGGCTCTTCCAGCGCTGTAGCGATCCATCGAATAAACCTTACTGCATCTGCACCATCGATAATCCTATGATCATAGGTCAAAGACATGGGCAGCAACAATTTTGGAATAAATTCCCCCGCTTCAAATCTTGGTTCAAAAACACCTCTGGATATTCCAAGTATGGCTACTTCAGGTGAATTTACAATCGGGGTAAAAGAGGTGCCTCCCAGCCCTCCCAAATTGCTGATCGAAAAATTCCCTCCTTGCAAATCCTCAAGGCCTATTTTTCTGTTTCTGGCTTTTGCGGCTATTTCTGCTAATTCATCGGAAAGTTCAAAAATGCTTTTTCCCAATACATTTTTTATTACGGGGACGATCAAGCCTCTTTCGGTATCAACTGCTACGCCAATATTGTAATAGTCTTTGTAGATCACCTGCTTGTTCTCCATATCTATACTCGCATTGAACTGAGGAAATTTTTTCAAAGCCAATCCAACAATTTTCAATAATATGGCCGTAATTGTCAATTTATTTCCGCTCTCTTTTTCAGCTATTTTAGAGAATTTCTTTCTTGTGACCTCTAACTGGGTAATATCGGCTTTATCAAACTGAGTAACCTGAGGTATGGTAGCCCAGGCATAACTCAAGTGTTCTGCCGTTTTTTTACGGATATTGCTCATCTCTTCCACCCGAATGTCTCCAAATTTTGAAAAATCCGGTAAAGGTTCTTTTAAAATATTCGCAAATCCGCCTACTTGCCCACCTGTTTCTTTATATTGTTGGTGCAATGCTTTAGAATATGCTTTTACATCGTCCATGGACACTCGACCGCCCGGCCCGGAACCTTTTACTTTATTAATATCTACACCTATTTGCCGTGCAAACCTCCTGGTAGTAGGGGCTGCAGGTGCTATTTTACCGGGCATAGTGTAAAGAGCTGATTTTGGCGGATTTATTATTTTATCTGAAGCTCTTGAAACTTGTTCAGGTATTTCAATATCAGCTACTTTAGGTTCATCACCTTTATTATCCTCTACAGGTGCTACATTTTTTTCCTCTTCCGGCTTAGGTGTATCTTTATTTTCAGCTATGTCATCCTTATTTTTTTCTGCTGTTCCACTATCAATTTCCAAAGTGATTATAGTGGCTCCGATAGCTAAAGTGTCACCTTCTTTTGCAAATACCTCTTTTACAGTCCCTGATTCTTCAGCAGGTACTTCAATAGAAGCTTTATCAGTTTCGATTTCTATTAATACCTGGCCCTCTTCAATCTGATCCCCCGGTTTCACCATAACAAAAGTGACCTGTGCCGATTCTATATTTTCTCCCAATTCGGGAAGTTTTATTGCTATGCTCATTTTTAGCTCTGTTTTTATGAATTCAATGGATTCATTTTATTTTGATTTATCCCCAAATCTTTTTGCGCCTTTTTCAGCATATCAACTTTGAGGCTACCTTCCTTAACTAATTCAAATATTGCTGAATAAGCTATGTGCTTCGCATCAACTTCAAAGAAATCGCGGAGCGATTCTCTCGTCTCACTTCTGCCGAAGCCATAAGTTCCTAATGCATGAAAATTGCCAGGAATCCATTTTGAAATGGCATCACCCATAATTTGTATGTAATCGGATGCTGCAATAAATACACCTTTTTCGCCTTCGGTAATCTTGGAAATATAAGGAGTTTTAACTTCTTTCTCAGGATTCATTTTGTTCCATCTTTCTATTTCAATAGCATCTAAATGAAGTTCTTTATAGGATGTTACACTCCATACATCTGCGGTAACACCATAGTCAGATTCTAGAATATCAGCTGCTTTTATTGCTTCATTCAATATGGCACCACTACCCATCAAGTGTGCTTTTTTGGTAGATTTCATTTTAGAACTTCTATACTTATACATTCCTTTTAAAATACCTTCTTTGATGTTCTTTTTAGGCATTTTAGGTTGTATATAGTTTTCATTCATTACAGTTATGTAATAGAAAAGATTATCATTCTTTTCATACATTCTATAAATACCATCCTGAATGATAACTGCTAATTCATAAGCAAATGCCGGATCATAGGTTTTAAGAGTTGGTATATGATAAGCAAGATTATGGCTTTGGCCATCCAAATGCTGTAAACCTTCACCTGCCAGCGTGGTTCTACCAGCAGTAGCACCAATCATAAAACCTTTTGTCTTCATATCGGCCGCAGCCCAAGCCAAGTCACCAATTCGTTGGAAACCAAACATAGAATAATAAATGAAAAAGGGTATCGTATTGATACCATGTGTGGCATAAGCTGTTCCTGCTGCAATAAATGATGACATTGATCCGGCTTCAGTAATCCCTTCTTCTAGGATTTGACCATCTTTGGCTTCTTTGTAGTACAACAAATTATCCCTGTCCACCGGCTCATATAATTGTCCAACATGCGAATAAATCCCAATTTGTCTAAACAAGGCTTCCATCCCAAATGTTCTTGCCTCATCCGGTACTATAGGCACAATCAATTTACCTATTTCTTTGTCTTTCAACATTTTTGACAGCATACGGACAAATACCATGGTCGTTGATACTTCTCTTCCTTCTGTACCATTGATGAATTCATCAAAAATGCTTATCGAGGGTGCTTGTAAAGGAATATTATTAACAAGCCTCCTTGGCACATAACCGCCTAATGCTTGCCTTCTTTCCTTCATATATTTTATAATAGGGCTATCATCCGCCGGTCTGTAAAATGGAGCATTGGCTATATCTGTATCCGGCACAGGTATACCAAATCTTGACCTAAATTGTCTTAATTCGAATTCATTAAGTTTTTTCTGCCCGTGGGTCATATTTCTTCCTTCTCCGGCTTCTCCCAATCCGTAGCCTTTCACTGTTTTGGCCAATATGACTGTTGGCTGTCCTTTATGATTTACAGCTTTGTGATAAGCTGCATAGACTTTAACAGGGTCATGCCCACCTCTTTTTAGTTTTTCCAACTGCTCATCGGATAGATTTTCTACTAATTTTTTGGTTTCGGGATACTTCCCAAAGAAATGATCTCTGACATAATTACCTGATTCAATACTGGCTTTTTGGTATTCACCATCAACATACTCACCCATTATTTGCTGTAGTTTTCCGGTATCGTCTTTTTCCAAAAGTGAATCCCAATTGCTACCCCAAACCACTTTGATCACATTCCAGCCGGCACCACGGAAATTAGCTTCCAGTTCTTGTATGATTTTACTATTACCTCTTACGGGGCCGTCCAATCTTTGAAGGTTACAATTGATTACAAAGATCAAGTTATCCAATTGTTCTCTTGAGGCCATTGAAATAGCGCCCAATGCCTCTGGTTCATCTGTTTCTCCATCCCCTAAAAAAGCCCAAACCTTTGTATCGTTTGGTTCTAATAATCCACGGTCTTGTAAATATCGTTTAAACCTAGCCTGATAGATAGCCATTATGGGCCCAAGCCCCATTGAAACAGTAGGAAACTCCCAAAAGTCGGGCATTAAAAATGGGTGTGGATAAGAAGAAAGTCCACCACCATCAGCTAGCTCTTTTCTAAAATTCAGCAAATGATCAAGAGATAACCTGCCTTCTAAAAAAGCCCTGGCATATATGCCCGGAGAGGCATGACCTTGAAAAAAAATAGCATCGCCGGGTTTATTATTATCTTTTCCTTTGAAAAAATGGTTAAATGCTACTTCATATAAAGTAGCCGCAGATGCATAGGTAGAAATATGCCCTCCAATACCATCGTTTTCTTTGTTGGCACGCACTACCATAGCCATGGCATTCCATCTTATGATACTTTTTATTCTTCTTTCCGTTTCCTGTTCCCCGGGGTAAGTGGGTTGTTCCGAAGTGGGGATTGTATTAATATAAGGTGTATTTGCTGTGAACGGTAGATCTACTCCCGATTCATGTGCATATACATCCAAAACCTCCAATAATTCACGAACTCTATCCGGCCCTTGTTCTCTTAGTACATACTCCAATGATTCAAGCCATTCTTTATTCTCTATGGCCTTTAACTCATCAGATATCATTTTATTCTTTTCAGTCATTATTTGATATTTAAAAATGTTTTAAATCAATTTATTTAATCTACTTTCTAGCAATAAACTTAAATTTTGAACGTGTTACAAGAATATAATAACACAAATGGCTTATTATTAGTAGTTTAGATTATAGTAGAATTGACATATAAATTAAAGATGTAAAAATATTAATCTTTTAATAAATGTCATTTTCATATTATAGATTTAATCTATAATACTCATAACAAAAAATTAGTATAAGTTAGATAGAATTAAAAACTAATTTTGGAGATCAGCTTCCGGTTATTATTCAATTAATAAAACCTCAAGTCTTTTTCTTAGATCGCTTTGACCAAAACAACTTTCTCTTTTGTGGTCTCAGCAGTAAATTGTCCGTAATTAATGATTAATTTTTTTCCTTCAATTCTATCAATTGTTCCTTGAGAAAAGCTGTCCGCTACACGAACAATATCACCTACTTTGTATTGGTAATTAGCTTTTTTAGCTACTTCTTTTTTATCAATCACCGCTTTTTTCTCTCTCACTTTTATCACTTCCCGCAACACTTCTTTTTCGGTATTTATTAGCTGTTTTTGTAGTTTTTTTTGTTCCTCTTTTTCTTTTTTGATTGTTTTTTGAGGTTTTCCTTTTTTAGAAGCAGCTTTCTCCGTATTCTTTTTGGAATACTTCACTTTTTCAGCTTGCACCCATTTGTTAAAATGCTGTGTCAATTGCTTTTTATTATTGGTCTGTAAGTACCGATTGAGCATCTGATTAACTTCTCTACCATATTGCAGCATTTTTTGATTGGAGTCGTACAAGAATTGGAACTGCTCCAATTTTTCCTGTAGCTTTTCACTTTTCTCTTCCCACTCGTGCTGCAGTTCTCCGGTTTTTGAATACTCTTTTTCCAGTGAAGCTGACTTACGTTGTAGTTTATTACGTTCTGTCTGTAACTTAGAAATGGTTTTATCTAAACGTATCTTGACACGTGAAACCTTTTTTTGCGCACGGTTGATCAAAGAAAAGGGAATTCCATTTTGACGAGCTACCTCAAAAGTAAAAGAACTACCGGCCTGTCCTGTAACCAATGTATACAGGGGCTTCAAACTACGTTTATCAAACTGCATATTGGCATTTGTGGCATTAGGAAGTTCATCAGCCAAAGCTTTGAGGTTAGCATAATGTGTGGTGATAACCCCAAAAGCTTTCTTACGATAAAATTCTTCTAAAAAAACTTCAGCCAGTACACCCCCTAATTCGGGATCACTGCCGGTACCAAATTCATCAATTAAAAAAAGGCTTCGCTTATTACATTTCTGTAAGAAGTATCGCATATTTTTTAACCGATAGCTATATGTACTAAGTTGATTTTCAATAGATTGATTATCACCAATATCAGTAAGTACTTTATCAAAAAAACACATTTTAGATTTTTCATCAACCGGTATTAACAAGCCGCTTTGCAGCATAACTTGTAGTAATCCAATGGTTTTCAAAGTAATACTTTTTCCACCGGCATTAGGACCCGATATCACAATGATTTGTTGCTGCTCGTGTAGAAAAATGTCTTGAGGAATGGTTTCTTTTTCTAAGGCTCTATTATTCTGCCACAAAAGCGGGTGGTATGCTTCCCGCAGTTTGATAGTCTTTTCATCAACAATTTTTGGTAGACAAGCCTGAATATCTTGTGCATATTTTGCTTTGGCTGCCGTAACTTCCAGACTGATAAAGTATGCTTGATAAGATTCTAAGTCGTATTTATATGGACGTAAATAATCCGTAATCTCTTTGAGTATACGTATAATCTCTTCTTGCTCCTCAAATTCTAAATGTTGCTTTTCTTGCTCGTATTTTAAGCAAGACTGAGGGGCGATATAAACGATACTACCTGTTTTTGAAGTGCCTAAAAGTGAGCCTTTAACACGCTTTCTATGCATAGCTTGCACGGCCAATACTCTTACACCATCTATTACAGATTCTTGTATCTGATCAAGATGATTGTTGTCTTTTGCTTTCTTTAAAGCCCGGTTAAAACTTTGAGAAATTTGTGTTGTGACTTTGGCTTTTTCCTTTCTTATTTCAGAGAGTTGGAGTGAAGCAGTATCAAGCAAGTCTGCATATTTGGAAATTTTACCCAAAATATATGCCGAAATCTCCTTATGAATAGCTAACTTTTCAATTTCCAGATACAAATGTGGAAAGATATCCTTAAACTTCTTAAAAAACTTTTTCAGTGTTATCAAAGAATTAACATTGCTAGCCAACTCATAAAGTGATTTGGTTTCGATATAGGTATTCTCAATTCCCAGTAGGTGAATGCTTTTAGCAAGGTCAAAAAAATCGTGATTGGGTATTTTATTTTGATTCTCAAAAGTAAAAAGGTACTCCTCTGTTTTTAGTAAAGCAGACATACAAGCATCTTTTGATGAAAAGACTTCAATTTCATCAATAGCTTTTTTAGCTAATTCATTATATGTATAGTTTTGCACCTGCGTCAGTACACGGTCAAATTCCAGGTCTTGTAATGTCTTTTTTGAGATAGAGATCATAAGGCACAAATGTCGGAAAAAATGTGAATATTAAATAGCGCATTCATTTTAAGCAAATCAATAAAAAATCCCTTATTTTTGAGTTTTAAGTCAACAATATGAATGTCAATATCGAACCCGGCTGGAAAGAAATTCTTAAACCGGAATTTGAAAAAGAATATTTTCACAACTTAACCCAATTTGTCAGTGCTGAATATCGGCAATATACGTGTTACCCACCCGGTAAAGAAATTTTTGCCGCTTTTGATTCTTGTCCGCCGAACCAATTAAAGGTGGTTATCATTGGCCAAGACCCCTATCACGGGCAGGGACAAGCTAATGGTTTATGCTTTTCCGTTCATAAGGGTATTCCCCATCCCCCATCTTTGGTTAATATTTTTAAAGAAATGGAAACTGATCTAGGGAAAAGTTATCCTAAAAGTGGTGACCTTTCTTATTGGGCTTCGCAAGGCGTGCTATTACTCAACGCAACACTTAGCGTTCGAGCACTCCAGGCAGGCTCTCATCAACGTAAGGGCTGGGAAATTTTTACTGACGCCGTAATCCAATATATTTCCGATAAAAAAGAACATGTCGTTTTTATGCTTTGGGGTGGCTATGCCAAAAATAAAGGAAAGTATATCGATACTTCCAAACATATGGTCTTGACCAGTGGGCATCCTTCCCCATTAAGTGCCAATAAAGGCTATTGGTTTGGCAATAAACATTTTAGTAAAGCCAATGCCTATTTGAAAGAAAAAGGTATAAAAGAGATTGATTGGTAAGTAATTCTAAAAAGGGGTTCTACTACAAATATAACGGAAAAATTAAATTCCAAATCCCAATTACCAAATAACAAATAGAAACTACAAGGTTAAAATATTTCAAAAAAATAATACAATTGATTTATTATCGTCTAAAAAGTATTCTTATTATAATTAGCTTTAGTTTTAGGCTGGTTATAAGTTGTTTACCTAAAAATTAAGTAGTTAAAAAATTTAGATTATTTCTACTTTTTTAAAAATTTGAATATTGTTTATTATTTGGAATTTGGTTTTTATGTTATTTGGTGCTTTAAAAAAGTTCCACTAAATTGGTAATAAATCTTAAAAAGGAATATCACCATCATCATCAAAAAAGTAATCATCAATATCATCATCATAATCCTCTAAAAATTCCTCTTCCTCCTCCTGGGTGAAGTCAAACAGGAAAGTCATGGCAGTTGTCAGGTTTCGGATGATATCTGAAGCGGTAAATGTGATTTGGTTGAGCCTCCCTTTAAAGCCATCTGCAGAAGCCCCGTGTAAAAAAACAGCAACTTGTGCAGCTTGTATAGCGGTGTAGCCCTGCGCCAAGAATCCGGTAATCATACCGGTCAACACATCTCCACTTCCTCCTTTTGCCAAGGCAGGATTACCGGTAGAATTGAAATAAAAATTGTGATCATCTACAATCATCGTGTGTGCTCCTTTAATGACTAAAATACATTGATATTTTTGGGTAAATGCCTGTGCTTTTTGTATTTTTTCATAATCGTCTGACCATTCACCGATAAGCCTTTCTAATTCACCGGGATGTGGTGTGAGGATTGCATTTTTGGGGAGATAATCCAAATACTCTTTATTCAATGATAAGATATTGAGGGCATCGGCGTCTAAAACCAATGGCAATTTGTTTTTTTCTAAAAAATCACCCAATGCTTTTTGTGTTTTTTCGGCAGTTCCTAATCCTGGGCCTATTCCAATTACGCTGGCTTTGGTTTTATAATTAAAAAATTCCAACTGTGACTCGGCATCTACTTCAACCATTACCTCGGGCACACTTATTTGCAATATCTCATAAGCGCATTTCGGCACATAGGTCGTGACTAAACCGCTTCCAGATCTTAAGGCGGCTTTGGAAGCTAAAACCATTGCACCTACCTTACCGTAACTACCTCCCATCAGTAGCGCATGACCAAAACTGCCTTTGTGAGAAAACCTACTACGAGGTTTTAAAATGCTCTGAATATTCGAAGCCGTAATATAGTGATAAGAAGAATCTTGTTTATTTATAAAATCTTTATCCAAGCCTATATCTAACAAGGTAAAATCCTTAACATATTCCTGAAAATCAGGCAATAAAAGGTTAAGCTTTGGTGTTTCAAAAGTGAGCACATGAGCATTTTTAATCACCACATGGTCTTTGTCCAATGCTTTATCTGCATACAATCCTGAAGGCATATCAATAGCATAAACTGTTGCTTCGGAACTGTTGATATACGATATTACATCTTTGGCAATGCTTTTGGGAGGTTTGTTTAAACCCATACCAAATATGGCATCAACTACTATATCATCTTTAAAGATTTCGGGGAAGTCATCATCTGAATAAATATTATTCAACCTAAAACCAATCTCTTCCGCTCTTTGATAATTTATAATAAAATCTTCCGACATATTATCTGAGAAATGAACAACATAGGCATCTACATTAAAAACATCATCATCAAGTAAACGCGCCATGACCAAACCATCACCTCCATTATTCCCTACACCGCAAAAAATGTGGATTTTTGTCTCTCTATTAGTTTGCTGCATCAACCAACTTACACAAGCGGAAGCAGCCTGCTCCATCAACTCTATTGACGGGATAGGCTTGTGCTTGATAGTATATTGATCGGCTTCCCGCATCTGGCGGGGATTTAATATTTTCATTGTAGTGTTTCAATTAAAAATTCCTGAACAGGATAACTCACCTGATAATAATCAACAATAGTTTCTATCAAATTTTCTTGTAAGATCGTTTTAGCAGGTAATTCCGCCTGATAGTACCATTGTTTGTTATATAAAACCGGAAAATCAGATGCTGTTTCTCTAAACTCTGAAGGAATACGTTTATTTTTCTCCCCTTTTATATTACCAAAATATTGCTTAAAATTTGAGTTTGTAATCAAACTTTGCCAGGTAGTAATATGCTCCTGCAAAAAGGCTCTTATCTTTTGAATCTGTTGTGTATCAGGCATATAAACCCCGCCATAAATAGCTAACTTTTCAGGGCTTAATTCTAAATACATCCCCGGATAAGCTTTGTCTTTTCTACCGGTTTTAGAAATAAGGGCAGAATTGAAAGTTTTGTAGGGTGTTTTGTCTTTTGAAAAACGTATGTCACGGTTTATTCTAAAAATAGCATCTTTAGCTGCAATTTGAATAGAAGTGTCTTCTTCATGAATAGCAATAATCAAATCACTGACAAAACTTTTAAATGGCTCTCTAACTATTTTTTCATAGGTTGACCTATTCTCATCAAACCATTGTTTGTGATTATTAGCTGCTAGTTTTTTAAAAAAAGCTAAATAGTCTTTGTCAAAATAGTTCATACATCTGCTTTTTGATGCGAACTAAATTACAAAAAAACTTTTTAGTAAAACTTGAAATTATTTTAAAAAATCATAGGAAACTCCCCATTTAAAATGTAAGCCCGGCATGGGCACTAGATTTGTCTCAAAGTATTGGGTATTCAACAAATTTTGCGCAAACACCTTGAAAGTAAATCCTTTATAATTATAATGCATGGAAGTATCTAATAAATGATAAGGATCGTCTTGAATTCTATCGAGGTATCTATAACTCAAATTCCAATTAAGTGAGTGTGATAAAGAGACTGTTAAGCCTGATGTTAACTGGTGTTTGTATGAATTTAAAGCATAACGGGATTGAAAGGGTATTTTTTCTATAGATTCATCTAAAAAGGTATAAGAAAGCTTAAGTGTTTGTTTTTGATTTGCAATTTTGAATTTGTAAGATGTTTGAAATTCAGCTCCTAAAGTTTTGGCATTACCTATATTATGAGCCATCCATGCATCCTCTTGGTTGTACTTAATCCAGTCTATCAGATCGCTGATGTCTCGGTAAAATATTCCGGATGAGATATTTAATTGGTCTTTACTGTATTTCAAACCCCATTCTGTAGAAAATGCTTTTTCAGGCTGTAAATTTTCATTTCCTTCTTCTGCCGGACTTACATAATATAAATTAGTATAAGTTGGAATTCTAGATGTATAACCGGCATTAAAATAAGTTTTAAAATTATCGGATAATCTATAACCAATGTCGATACCGGGATAAAAAAATGCTTGTATGTCAGAATGATATACAATTGAAAAACCAGGTGTGATATCTAATTTTTCATCTAAATATTTTAAACGGTATTCTGAGAAAAAACTTAGACTACTACGCTGATGATTGCCTAAATTATTACTTTCCAACACTCCTCTTTCTACTTCAATTCCCAAGCCTAAATTTTCAATTGTAGTATTTACCCCCAATCCAAATCTATTATTGATATGAATATTATGATAGTAATCGGGATTATCACGTAAAAACACATAATCATCTTCATTTTGTCGCCAAAAAACATGAACTCGAAAAGGAATTTCTGAAAGCATAAATTTACCTTGCAGACTACTTAATAGGGTTTTAGTTTCTTCATACTGCTCAGTATAATCAGGGCTAGCATAAAATCCATTTGCACCAAAATCTCTTTCTGCATATTGCATTAGTAGTTGTACATTTCCCCATTGTCCTTTTAGAAATGCATTATTGTTAGAAAAATCTGTATTATATCGATAGCCATCTGATTGTGAATGTTGTACATAAAGTCTTATCGCCTTATTTTGCCATCTGTTTTGATAACCTAATGCTTTAGAATGCGTATTGAAACTCCCCATATCCAGTTGCGCTTTAACTGATGGATTCGCTATATTTTTGGACACAAAATTAACGACTCCATTCATGGCATTTTGGCCATATATACGAGCGGCAGGGCCTTTGATAATTTCTACTCTTTCTACATTCTCTAATGACATTACCGCATTCATATTATGATGGCCTGTTTGAAGATCTTCCAGCCTTATCCCATCTATCAAAATTAACACTTGATTAAAATGTCCACCCCTGATATATATATCTGATTGCATACCTTCAATCCCTCTTCTTCTGATATCAATACCTGTTAAGTTTTGTAACAACTCATCCATGGAATTAACGGCTATGTTTTGAATAGTTTCACCATCAATGACCTCAATACTATAGGATTTTTCAGCAAAGTGTAACTGTAAACGTGGGGTTTCTATAACCAATTCGTCCAAATTTGTGATGGTATCTTGATTAATCTGAGCTTTTGAAAAATGACTTAATAGCAGTATAAAAAGGATACTAACGAGGCTCTTCATACGAGAATGTTTACAAAGAAAAAAAGGCTGTTCACAATTAAGTACAGAAGTACATAAAAAAACAGCCTTTTCAAAATTTAAGATTAACGTCTTTTTTTAGGCTTGTCCTGTTGGGCCAAAGTTTAAAGGTATGTGGTGTTGTTTGCCACTATCTTTAATTTCTCCGTATTGTTTTTCAAATTTTGCTACATTATCTGACAAAGCTTTGACCAATCTTTTAGCATGCTCCGGAGTCAATACAATACGCGATTGTACTTTAGCTTTTGGCCGTCCGGGCATCACACTCACAAAATCCACAACGAATTCTGATGGAGAATGATTAATAATGGCTAAATTTGAATAATGTCCATCAGCCTGATCTTCAGGAAGTTCTATGTTAAACTTTTGTTCCTTTTTAGGATTATTTTGATCATTCATAATAGAAGTATTTATTCATTATTACTTTCCATTTCTTCTTTGGAACCTACAATAATATTTTTCAGATGTCTCATGCCTGTTCCGGCAGGAATACGTTTACCAACGATCACATTTTCTTTTAAGCCCTTCAAATGATCTACTTTAGCATTCACAGCAGCAGAATTCAACACTTTAGTTGTTTCTTGGAATGAAGCTGCAGAAATAAATGACTTGGTTTGTAATGAAGCCCTTGTAATACCTTGAATTACTTGCTCAGCTGTAGCAGGTTGGGCATCACGAGCCACAACTAATTGTTTATCAGCTCTTCTTAAAACAGAATTAACGTCACGTAGCTTTCTGGCTGTGATAACCTGTCCTTCTTTTAACTCGTCTGAATCACCAACTTCTTCAATGACTTTCATGCCAAAGATCTTATCATTTTCTTCGATAAAGTCATTCTTGTGAACCATTTGATTTTCAAGGAATAACGTATCACCTGAATCAATAATACGTACTTTACGCATCATTTGACGAACGACTACTTCAAAGTGCTTATCATTGATTTTCACCCCTTGTAAACGATATACTTCTTGTATTTCATTAACTAAATATTCCTGTAATTTAGAAGGGCCTTGAATCCTTAAAATATCTTCTGGTGTAATGGCACCATCTGAAAGTGCTGTTCCACCTCGAACATAGTCATTTTCCTGAACTAAGATCTGGTTGGAGAGTTTGACCAAATACTTCTTAATCTCACCCGTTTTGGTTTCAATAATAATCTCGCGATTACCTCTTTTGATCTTTCCAAATGATACTACACCATCAACCTCTGACACTACAGCCGGATTAGAAGGGTTACGTGCTTCAAATAATTCTGTTACCCTTGGTAAACCTCCGGTAATATCACCTGCTTTTCCTGCACTACGAGGTATCTTAACCAGTATTTGACCAGCTTTGACTTTATCTCCATCATCTATTATTAGGTGAGCCCCTACTGGCAAGTTATAAGTTCGTAAAACTTCTTTCTTATCAAGGATAGAAAGCCCGGGAATCATACGTTTGTTTTTGGATTCCACGATAATCTTTTCCTGGAAACCGGTTTGTTCGTCAATTTCAACTATAAAGTTGATATCCTTTTCAATATTTTCAAAGGCTACTGTACCGGCAAATTCCGAAACTATTACCCCATTATGCGGATCCCATTTACATACTACATCACCTTTACTTATGGTTTTTTTCTTTTTCATGTAATATTCAGAACCATAAGGTATATTCTTAGTACTCAACACAATGCCGGTTTTCTTATCTATGATTCTCATTTCGGCAGAACGAGAGATTACTCTTTCTATTTCCGATCCTTCTTCATTGGTAGTAGGAATGGTTTTTAACTCAGACACTTCAAAATTTCCATCAAAAGAAGCCTCAATTTTGTTTTCTTCAGAAATGTTACCTGCCACACCACCTACGTGGAAAGTTCTTAAAGTTAGCTGTGTGCCCGGCTCCCCAATAGACTGAGCAGCAATTACACCTACAGCTTCACCTTTTTGAACCATTTTGTTTGTAGCTAAGTTACGCCCATAACATTTGGCACAAATACCTTGTTTAGATTCACAAGTTAAGGCAGATCTTACTTCAACAGTTTCAATAGGTGAATTATCTATTTTTTCCACAACTATATCATCAATTAATCCACCTGCTTCAACTAACAATTCATCTGTTTGCGGATGATATACATCGTGTAATGATATACGTCCTAATATTCTTTCACCCAAGGATTCAACTACTTCATCATTCTTCTTCAATGCCGAAACTTCCAATCCACGTAAAGTTCCACAATCTTCTTCATTGATAATAACATCTTGCGACACATCTACCAATCTACGAGTCAAATATCCAGCGTCAGCAGTTTTAAGAGCCGTGTCGGCCAAACCTTTTCGGGCACCATGAGTAGAAATAAAATATTCTAAAATTGATAAACCTTCCTTAAAGTTTGAGATAATTGGGTTTTCGATAATATCTCCTCCGGCAGAAGTTGATTTTTTTGGTTTAGCCATCAAACCACGCATACCGGTTAACTGTCTTATCTGGTCTTTAGAACCCCGAGCACCAGAATCCAACATCATATAAACAGAGTTAAATCCTTGCTGGTCTTCTCTCAATCTTTTCATTGACATTTCGGTCAATTCATTATTGGCAGCTGTCCATACATCAATCACCTGATTATAACGCTCTTTCTGACTCAATAAACCAAAGTTGTGATTCTCAACAATGGTATCAACTTTTTGACGTGCTTCATCAACTAAGATTTCTTTTTCTTTTGGTATAATAATATCACCTAAACTAAAAGACAAGCCACCTTTAAAGGCATAATGATAGCCCATTTTCTTGATATCATCTAAGAACTTGGAAGTAGTGGGAATGTCAGTTAATTTCAATACCCTACCAATAATATTACGTAAGGATTTTTTATTCAAAACCTCATTGATATAACCTGCTTTTTCCGGTACAACCTCATTAAAGATAACTCTACCAACAGTAGTTTCTATTAAGCGCGTTTCTAATTCCTCTTTTTCATTTAAATCTTTAGTACGTACATTAATAGAAGCATTAAGGTCCACTATTTTTTCATTGAAAGCAATGGTTACTTCTTCAGGAGAATAGAAAGTCATTCCTTCACCTTTTACATGGTGATCTTTGGTTGACCTACGTTCTTTTGTCATATAGTACAATCCCAAAACCATATCCTGTGATGGCACAGTAATAGGTGCACCATTGGCCGGGTTCAATACATTGTGGGATGCTAACAATAAAAGCTGCGCTTCTAAAATAGCTTCCAGACTCAAAGGTAAGTGTACCGCCATTTGGTCACCATCAAAGTCAGCATTAAATGCCGTACAAGTAAGTGGGTGCAATTGAATGGCTTTACCTTCGATCATTTTAGGTTGGAATGCCTGGATCCCCAAACGGTGTAAAGTAGGTGCACGGTTAAGAAGTACAGGGTGATTTTTAATCACATTTTCCAATATTTCCCATACTACCGGTTCTTTTCTATCAATAATCTTTTTGGCTGTTTTAACCGTCTTTACAATACCTCTTTCAATTAATTTTCGGATTACAAATGGTTTATAAAGTTCTGCAGCCATGTCTTTTGGAATACCACATTCGTGCATTTTCAAATCCGGGCCAACCACAATAACTGAACGGCCTGAATAATCAACCCTTTTTCCGAGAAGGTTTTGACGGAAACGTCCTTGTTTACCTTTTAAAGAATCTGAAAGAGATTTCAATGGACGATTATTTCTGGTCTTAACGGCTGAAGATTTTCTGGTGTTATCAAACAAAGAATCCACCGATTCTTGTAACATACGTTTTTCATTTCGTAAAATCACTTCAGGTGCTTTGATCTCCATCAATCTTTTCAAACGATTATTACGGATAATAACCCTTCTATATAAGTCATTAAGGTCAGAAGTAGCAAAACGTCCTCCATCTAATGGCACTAAAGGCCTTAACTCAGGTGGAATTACCGGAATGGCTTTTAAGATCATCCATTCTGGTTTGTTCTCTCTGTTATGCTGTGCGTCTCTGAAAGACTCAACAACTTTTAGACGTTTTAAAGCTTCTGTTTTACGTTGTTTTGATGTTTCATGATTTGCAGCATGTCTTAATTTATAAGACAGTTCATCTAAATCCAATCGGTTGAATAGATCTATCAAACATTCACCTCCCATTTTAGCTATGAATTTATTAGGATCGGAATCCTCTAAATACATATTTTCCTGAGGCAAAGTGTCCATAATATCCATGTATTCTTCTTCCGTTAAGAAATCCATCATTTGAAGAGGTTCACCCTCTGCATTTTTAGCAATTCCCGGTTGGATCACAACATATCTTTCATAATAGATAATCATATCCAACTTTTTGGAAGGTAATCCAAGTAGATATCCCATTTTATTAGGTAGTGATTTGAAATACCAAATATGAGCAATAGGTACGACCAAATTAATATGTCCGGTACGCTCTCTACGCACTTTCTTTTCGGTAACTTCAACACCACATTTGTCACATACAATACCTTTATAGCGGATACGTTTGTATTTTCCACAAGCACATTCATAATCTTTTACAGGACCGAATATTCTCTCGCAGAATAGCCCATCACGTTCAGGTTTATGTGTACGGTAATTGATAGTTTCGGGCTTAATCACTTCTCCTCTGGATTCTTTAAGAATCTTTTCGGGCGACATTAAGCCTATGGTTATTTTATTAAATTTTTTAACGCTGTATTTTTCGGTTTTTCTTGCCATAATTCTTAATAGTGTGATTAAGTGATGTTATTCATCTAAAGTAACATCGAGTGCCAATCCTTTTAATTCGTGTAAGAGTACATTGAATGACTCAGGTAATCCGGGTTCCGGCATAGGTTCACCTTTTACGATAGATTCGTATGTCTTGGCCCTACCCATTACATCATCTGATTTAACCGTGAGAATTTCACGTAAAATACTAGAAGCTCCATAAGCTTCTAATGCCCAAACCTCCATTTCACCAAAACGCTGACCTCCAAACTGTGCCTTACCACCGAGTGGTTGCTGCGTGATTAATGAATAAGGCCCTATAGAACGTGCGTGCATCTTATCCTCAATCATATGGCCTAATTTGATCATATAAATGACCCCTACAGTTGCAGGTTGGTCAAATCTCTCACCTGTACCACCATCATATAAATAAGTATGTCCATAACGAGGCACACCAGCTTCATCTGTTAGATCATTAATTTGTTCAATACTGGCACCATCAAATATAGGAGTAGCGTATTTTTTACCCAATTTCAAACCGGCCCAACCTAGTACCGTTTCATATATCTGACCGATATTCATACGGGAAGGTACCCCAAGTGGATTCAAAACAATATCCACAGGTGTTCCGTCTTCTAAAAATGGTAAGTCTTCCTCACGTACAATCTTGGCAACAATACCTTTATTACCATGTCGTCCGGCCATCTTATCACCTACTTTTAACTTACGCTTTTTAGCGATGTAAATCTTGGCTAATTTTACAATACCACTAGCTAATTCATCACCTACTGTAATATTGAATTTCTTACGTCTTAGTGAACCTTGAAGATCATTCAATTTGATCTTGTAATTGTGCAATAATTCAGAAACTAAGTAGTTGATCTTATCATTTGTTGTCCAAGTTCCTTTCGTTAAATGCGCAAAGTCCTCAACACTTCCCAACAGCTTCAAAGTAAACTTCTTGCCTTTTGGCAAAACATCTTCACCAAGATCATCTTGAACACCTTGGCAAGTTTTACCATTGACCAATTTGAATAATTTTTCAATAAGAACATCTCTCAACTCCGAGAACTTAGTTTCAAATTCAGCCTCAAGGTTTTCTATATCTACCTTATCTTTGGCACGCTTAGTTTTATCTTTTATAGCTATTTGGAACAATTTTTTATCAACTACCACCCCATTTAATGAAGGAGAGGCTTTCAAGGAGGCATCTTTCACATCACCTGCTTTATCTCCAAATATTGCTCGTAATAGTTTTTCTTCCGGTGTAGGGTCGGATTCTCCCTTAGGTGTAATTTTACCAATTAAAATATCACCAGGTTTTACTTCTACACCAACTCTGATCATACCATTTTCATCTAGGTCTTTTGTTGCTTCTTCACTTACATTTGGGATATCGTTAGTCAACTCTTCTGTTCCTAATTTGGTATCCCTCACATCTAATGAATATTCATCGATATGTATAGAAGTAAATATATCTTCACGAACTACTCGCTCAGAAATTACAATTGCATCCTCAAAGTTGTAACCTTTCCAAGGCATGAAAGCCACTTTTAAGTTTCTTCCTAAGGCTAATTCACCACTTTCTGTAGCGTAACCTTCACAAAGTACTTGACCTTTTTCTACCTTATCACCTTTTCTAACAATTGGTTTAAGATTGATGATTGTACTTTGATTAGTCTTTTGGAATTTAGTTAATTGATAAGTGACTTCATCTGGGTCAAAGCTAGTAGCTCTTATGTCTTCAGACCTATCATATTTAATAGTAATTCTCTCAGAATCTACGTACTCTACAATACCATTTCCTTCTGCATTAATTAAAATACGAGAATCTTTAGCTACACGTCTTTCTAAGCCTGTTCCTACAATCGGACTTTCCGGTTTTAATAAAGGAACTGCCTGACGCATCATGTTTGATCCCATCAAAGCACGGTTGGCATCATCATGTTCTAAAAAGGGAACTAATGAAGCAGAAATAGAGGCTATCTGATTTGGGGAAACATCCATATAGTCGATATCTTCAGGTGTAACCACTGGAAAATCTCCTTCTTCTCTGGCGATAATTCTATTTTCTACAAACTTGTTATCATCATCCAATAATAAATTAGATTGTGCTATTTTTTTATCTTCTTCTTCCTCTGCACTCAAATAAATAGGTTCTTGAGAAACATCTATCTGGCCTTCATTAACTTTGTAATAAGGTGTCTCAATAAAACCTAAATTATTCACTTTAGCATAAACAGCTAATGATGAGATTAAACCGATATTTGGTCCCTCAGGTGTTTCAATTGGGCAAAGACGTCCGTAATGTGTATAGTGAACGTCACGAACTTCAAAACCTGCTCTTTCACGAGATAAACCACCTGGTCCTAAAGCTGACAATCTTCTTTTGTGCGTGATCTCAGCTAATGGATTAGTTTGATCCATAAATTGAGACAACTGGTTAGTTCCAAAGAAAGTATTGATGACAGAAGATAATGTTTTGGCATTGATCAAATCAATTGGTGTAAACACCTCATTATCACGGACATTCATTCTTTCTCTAATAGTTCTGGCCATACGAGATAAACCAATACCAAATTGATTGGCTAATTGCTCACCAACGGTACGGACCCTACGATTAGACAAGTGGTCAATATCATCTACCTCTGCTTTTGAATTGATCAACTCGATCAAGTATTTAATAATCGTGATGATATCTAATTTTGTCAATACACCTTGATCTATATCCACATCAAGGTTTAATTTTTTATTCATTCTATAACGACCAACTTCCCCTAAGTTATATCGTTGTTCAGAGAAAAATAATTTTTCAATAATGCCTTTAGCCGTTTCATAATCAGGCGGTTCGGCATTACGTAACTGTCTATAGATATGCTCTACAGCTTCTACTTCAGAGTTGGTGGGGTCTTTCTGAAGGGTATTGTGAATAATTGCGTATTCAGCTTTAAGATTATCTTCTTTATGCAGAAGAATAGTTTTAGAACCTGAATCAATAATGTCTTGAATATGTTCTTTTTCAAGCACTGTATCCCTGTCAAATACTATTTCATTACGTTCGATAGATACCACTTCACCCGTATCCTCATCAACAAAATCTTCAAACCATGTTTTTAAAATACGTGCAGCAGTTTTTCGGCCTAAAACTCTTTTCAAGCCTGCATTAGAAACTTTTATCTCTTCAGCAAGGTCAAATATCTCCAGAATATCTTTATCTCTTTCATAACCTATAGCCCTAAACAGGGTAGTGACCGGTAATTTTTTCTTACGGTCAATATAGGCATACATTACATGATTAATGTCTGTAGCAAATTCTATCCAAGAGCCTTTAAAAGGAATCACTCTAGCTGAATACAATTTAGTTCCATTCGCATGAAAAGATTGACCAAAAAATACACCTGGTGAACGGTGTAACTGGGAAACAATAACACGTTCTGCCCCATTGATCACAAAAGACCCACTATTAGTCATATAAGGGATAGCTCCCAAATAAACATCTTGTACTACAGTCTCAAAATCCTCATGTTCAGGATCAGTACAATATAGTTTTAATCTGGCTTTTAGAGGAACACTATAAGTTAAGCCTCTTTCTATACATTCTTGAATAGTATATCTTGGAGGATCAATAAAGTAATCTAAAAATTCCAGCACAAATTGGTTGCGTGTATCAGTAATGGGAAAAATTTCGGTGAAAGTTTTGTACAAACCTTCATCGTTACGCTCTTCTGCTTTGGTTTGAAGTTGGAAAAAATCTTGAAACGACTTAATTTGAATATCTAAAAAATCGGGATATTCAGTAGTTAATTGAGCCGAGGCAAAACTTATTCTTTTGTTTGCTGTTTGAGTTGCCAATGGATTAATTTTTTAATAGTTATAAAGAACGAATATATACGCAAAATGGTTTAGGTCATTCCGGCACATAAACCGAAAGACCTAAACCTTAAATTTGGTTTAGCTAATAAGCTTATTTCAGCTCTACTTCTGCGCCTGCTTCTTCCAAAGATTTTTTCAAACCTTCGGCTTCATCTTTAGATACACCTTCTTTAATAGGAGCTGGTGCACTATCAACGATTCCCTTAGCATCTTTCAATCCTAAACCTGTTAACTCTTTTACAAGTTTTACAACAGCTAGTTTAGAAGCACCTGCTGCTTTAAGAATTACATCAAATTCTGTTTTTTCATCAGCAGCATCTCCACCTTCTCCACCACCTGCAGGTCCTGCAACAGCTACAGCTGCAGCAGCGGGTTCGATACCATATTCTTCTTTTAGTATATCAGCTAACTCGTTTACTTCTTTTACGGTTAGGTTAACTAACTGTTCTGCGAAATCTTTTAAATCTGCCATTTTGTTAAAAATTTAATTTTTGTTGTATTAGTTTATTTAGTGTGTTTTGTTCTACTATTTTTCAGATAATGTTTTTAATATACCTGACAATTTACCACCACCTGATTGTAATGCTGAAATAACATTTTTGGCAGGTGATTGTAATAAGGAGATAATATCACCAATGAGTTCTTCTTTAGATTTAATAGAAACTAAAGCTTCAATTTGTTCATCACCAATATATACAGCTTCTTCAATGTAAGCGCCTTTTAAAATCGGGCGATCTGTTTTTTTACGAAACTCTTTGATTACTTTGGCAGGGGCATTTCCTACTTCAGAAATCATGATAGAGGTGTTTCCTTTTAATATCTCTGGTAATTCTCCAAAATCCTTATCCACTTGCTCCATTGCTTTAGCGAGCAAAGTGTTTTTTACTACCGACAATGATACATTTGCTTTAAAACATGCTCTTCTCAAATTCGAAGTGTTTGAAGCATTGAGTCCGGAAATATCAGCCAGATAAACGATGTTATTATCATTTAATAAAGTGGTCAAATCGGTAATAACCTGTGCTTTTTCTTGTCTTGTCATCTTATTATGATTTTACTAACTTTTGATTGATTTAACATCTATACTGACACTCGGGCTCATAGTACTGGCAATGTATACACTTTTCATGTAATCACCTTTTACCGTGGCCGGTTTAAGTTTAATAATTGTATGAAGTAGCTCATTAGCATTTTCTACAATTTTGTTGACATCAAATGAGGTTTTGGCAATACCAGCATGAATAATTCCTGTTTTATCGACTTTAAAATCAATTTTACCGGCTTTTACTTCACTCACTGCTTTACCAATATCCATAGTTACTGTACCTGTTTTAGGGTTTGGCATCAAGCCTCTTGGACCTAGAACACGTCCTAAAGGTCCTAATTTACCCATTACACTAGGCATCGTAATAATGACATCAACATCGGTCCATCCTCCTTTAATTTTATCGAGGTACTCATCTAAGCCCACAAAATCAGCTCCTGCTTCTTTTGCCTCGGCTTCTTTGTCTGGCGTAACTAATGCCAAAACTTTGACTTCTTTTCCTGTTCCGTGGGGAAGCGATACAACGCCTCTTACCAACTGATCAGCTTTTCTAGGGTCGACAGCTAAACGTACTGCAAGATCTACGGTAGCGTCAAAATTTTCGCTGGATACATCTTTTAATATTTTTGCTGCTTCTTCTATTGAATAGGCTTGTTTAGAGTCAAATTTGGAATAAGCTACTTTTTGTTTTTTTGTTAATTTTGCCATTTTTATAGAAAATTTTAAAATTTAAAAAGGAGCTTTACCTTTAACTTTAATACCCATTGAACGAGCTGTGCCTGCCATCATTTTCATGGCTGACTCTACAGTAAACGCATTGAGGTCCACCATTTTGTCTTCGGCAATCGTTCTTAACTGATCCCAGGTAACCGTGGCTACCTTGTTACGATTGGGTTCACCAGATCCTTTTTTTATTTTGGCGGCTTCCAATATCTGAACAGCTGCAGGAGGTGTTTTTACAACAAACTCAAATGATTTGTCTTTATAAACACTGATCACTACAGGTAAAATTTTACCTTGCTTATCCTGAGTTCTCGCATTAAATTGCTTACAGAACTCCATAATATTGACACCAGCCGCACCTAAAGCAGGACCTACAGGTGGCGAAGGATTTGCGGCCCCTCCACGAACTTGTAATTTAACAAGTTTTTCGACTTCTTTTGCCATTTAAATTAGTTTAAAATATTTGTGATTTATCTTGTAATGTGGAAGCAGTAAGATAGATCAGATTGTGTAACACTTATTTATATTTTCTCTACTTGCATATAACTCAATTCTAATGGTGTTTTTCTACCGAAAATCTTTACCATTACTTCGAGCTTACGCTTTTCTTCATTTATTTTCTCTATAGTACCTTCAAAACCATTAAATGCACCATCTATTACTTTAACTGGTTCCCCAACAATAAAAGGAATGACTACATTTTCATTAGCAACTGCCAGTTCATCAACTTTACCAAGCATTCTATTAATTTCACTAGTCCTCAAAGGAACAGGATCTCCACCTTTTGTCTCACCAAGCATCCCAATTACCCCGGGAATAGATTTAATGATGTGTGGTATCTCGCCACTAAGGTTTGCCTGAATAATCACATATCCGGGAAAATAAATACGTTCTTTATTATATTTTTTACCATTTCTTATTTGTACTACCTTTTCAGTAGGTACCAAAACAGTTTCAATATAATCATCCAGATTTAAACGTGCTATTTCTGTTTCGAGATAAGATTTTACCTTATTCTCTTGACCACCAATAGCTTTGACTACATACCACTTTTTATCTAAACCAGACATGCTTTATTTTAGAATAATTGAAATAAATTCTTCAAAATGGTTTGGAATACTTTATCAGCCAAAAAAATGGCGATAGCAAACAAAACCGTAAAAACAGCTACAACAACTGTTGACTTTTGAGCTTCTTCCCACGAAATCCAGGTCATATTATCCCTGAGCTCTTTCCATGAATCTTTAATATAGTTTACGACACTCATTATAAATTTGTTTTCAAAAACTGACAATATTAAACTGTCAATCAAAAATATTTTTCAAGCTTTAAGTACTAACACTTCAACAAGCTTAGTACTGATGTAGAGGCTTCCCGATAATCACTCCAGCAGCATCTCTCCATTCGGGACAGGCTTCTCGCCTCTATCAACATCAACATTCTGTTCTTGCACGGGTGGAGAGGCTTCCCGATAATCACTCCAGCAGCATCTCTCCAATCGGGACAGGCTTCTCGCCTCTATCAACATCAACATTCTGTTCTTGCACGGGTGGAGAGGCTCGAACTCCCGACACCTAGTTTTGGAGACTAGTGCTCTACCAACTGAGCTACACCCGTATTAAATATAAAATATTACCTTAAAAATTAGTAAAACACTTACTCATCAATCTATGCCGGTAAATTCCGCTCAGTTTCTGAACCCTGTCTGCCGGCTGGCAGGTATAGGCGTATAAATAATTTTAATTAAAAGCCCTTTTTAATAACAACATTAGGTATCCCGTTTTAGCGGGACACCTATATGTTATAAATTATGTGCTAATAATCAATTTAGTCTAACAACTCAGTTACCTGACCGGCACCAACTGTTCTACCACCTTCACGAATAGCAAAACGCAAACCTACATTTAATGCGATGGCTTGGTGTAGTTCAACAGAAATTGTCAAGTTATCACCAGGCATCACCATTTCTACACCATCTGGCAAACTGATATTACCAGTTACGTCAGTAGTTCTTACGTAGAACTGAGGACGGTAGTTATTGTGGAATGGTGTGTGACGACCACCCTCTTCTTTTTTAAGGATATATACCTCAGCTTTAAATTTAGCATGTGGAGTAATAGATCCTGGCTTAGCCAATACCATACCTCTTGAGATTTCATTTTTGTCTATACCTCTTAACAAAAGACCAACGTTATCTCCCGCTTCACCTCTATCTAATATCTTACGAAACATTTCAACACCTGTAATGGTAGAGTGTAATTTTTCAGCACCCATACCAATAATATCGACTGGATCACCTGTTAAGGCAACACCACTTTCTATACGGCCTGTAGCAACAGTACCACGACCTGTAATAGTAAATACATCTTCAACGGGCATTAAGAAAGGCTTGTCAATATCACGCTCAGGTAATTCAATCCATGTATCAACAGCATCCATCAATTCCATAATTTTCTCTTCCCATTGGGCTTCACCATTTAAGGCACCTAAAGCCGACCCAGAAATAACAGGAGTATTATCTCCATCATACTCATAGAAAGAAAGCAACTCACGTACTTCCATTTCAACAAGTTCTAATAATTCTTCATCATCTACTAAATCTACTTTGTTTAAGAAAACAACGATACGTGGAATACCAACCTGTCTTCCTAAAAGGATATGCTCACGAGTTTGTGGCATAGGCCCGTCAGTAGCAGCTACCACTAAGATAGCGCCGTCCATTTGTGCAGCACCAGTTACCATGTTTTTAACATAGTCGGCGTGACCAGGACAGTCAACGTGTGCATAGTGACGATTTTCTGTTTGATATTCAACGTGTGCCGTATTAATAGTAATACCTCTTTCTTTTTCTTCAGGTGCATTATCAATAGCATCAAATTCTTTGATTTCAGAAAGTCCTTTTTTGGACAATACTAAAGTAATAGCAGCTGTCAAAGTAGTTTTACCGTGATCTACGTGTCCAATAGTACCTATATTTAAGTGAGGTTTGGACCGATCAAAAGTTTCTTTAGCCATAATTATTTGATTTACTTTGGTTTATATTAGTGTTAATCTTAAATTTCTATTTTGTTGAGCCAACGATGGGATTTGAACCCATGACCCCTTCCTTACCATGGAAGTGCTCTACCACTGAGCTACGTCGGCGACTTTAAAACAACCAGAATTACCTTACTATCATTTATAGAAGGTAACAAAAATTTGTTTTTCAGTATCATAATCACAAAAGATCGTGATACTACACCTTAATTTATAACTACTCATCTCAGTAGCTTAAAAATCGCAATCTATAATAATATATTGCAAAAATTTTCGAGCGGGAGACGGGGCTCGAACCCGCGACAATCAGCTTGGAAGGCTGAAGCTCTACCAACTGAGCTACTCCCGCATTATAAACTCATAGTTAAGAACCCAGAATTTAAAATTATTAACATTTATAATTCGTAATTCTAACTAGCCTAGTGGTGGGAGGAGGATTCGAACCTCCGAAGGCTTAGCCAGCAGATTTACAGTCTGCCCTCGTTGACCGCTTGAGTATCCCACCAGTATTAAATCTTAATTCATTTAACACTTATAAATTTTACTTCTTAAAGAACTTGAGCCGATAGAGGGACTCGAACCCACGACCTGCTGATTACAAATCAGCTGCTCTAGCCAGCTGAGCTACATCGGCATAAAAAACAAAACCGCTTTTGAAAACGGTTTGCAAATTTATAAAGTTTTATTTGATGAACAAAACTTTTACAATATATTTTTTTATATTTTAATTGTACTTCTCTCTTTGTTTTTCTTTAAGCTTCATTAAATTCTTTTTAATTGCTGTAACTGACTGTAATAGAGCATCTTCAAAAGTGCTTGATGTTTTCTTTACAAATGGGTCATCACCCGGTACTGATAACCTAACTTCTAATTCTTTGTTTTCTTTCAAGCTTGTCTTGAGGACTTTAAGAAAAACGTGCGCTTCAATAATATTATCATAAAATTTTTCTAATGTATTCACTTTTTTCTCAATCAATTCTACCAATTTTTTATCTATATTAAAGTTAACTGCTTGAATATGTACTCTCATTTTTAGTAAGTATTTAAAATTATCAATTATTGTATGGTAAAATTACGAATAATCTTTGTTAATTTCCTATTAAAGGAATATTATTTTTTATTAAAATTATTTCTAGGGTGAGATTTTTTATAAACTTTTTTGAGATACTCTAAACTAGTTTGCGTATAGATTTGAGTTGAAGCTAAACTTGCATGACCCAACAAATCTTTAACGGCATTGAGGTCGGCTCCTTCATCAAGTAGATGTGTAGCAAATGAATGCCTCAATACATGGGGACTTTTCTTACTTTTGGTCGTAACTTGAGAAATGTAATTTCTAACAATTATATAAACTAGGGATTCGTAAATCTGTTTTCCTTTGGCAGTAATGAAAACAAACGATGTATCATCTGCTATCTCCTCCCAGTATATTCTATATTTTTTTAGTAGTGCTGCAGTGGCACTTAATAAAGGTATTAGCCTTTCTTTATTTCTTTTACCTAATACCCTAATATTTTGATTACTAAATGATATGTCTGTCCACTTGAGGTTAATTAATTCTGCTCTACGCATTCCGGTCGTATAAAGCATCTCTATCAATAAAAAATCTCTTAAACTATCAAAGTCTTCCAACGTATCAAATTGATCTTTAAGTTTTTGCATTTCATGCTTAGAAAATGGCAAAACCAACTTTTTGGGAACTTTTAATGATTTGTGTTGTTGCAGTGGATTGTTTTGCACAAATTCTATCTTTTCCAAAAATTTATAAAATGATCTTAGCGAACTTATTTTCCTGTTGATACTTTTATTTGAAAGTCCACTATCAGATAATTGTATAATCCATGTACGGATTTCATGATAACTAACTTCTATAAAATTTTCAATCGCAAAATTATTTTCAAGAAAATCTTTAAACGACTGAATATCATTCTGATAGGCCTTTAAAGTATGCTTTGAGTAAGACTTTTCTAAATCTAAATATGTCAAAAATTTATCAATCATAAAAAAAATTAGAAGTACAAAGTTAAAAACTTTAAAGCACTTCTAATTCTAATCAGTTGTAAATAAAAATCTAAGCTTGCTCTTCTGCTGTACGTCTTCTTTGAAGATAAGTAGCTTTGATCTTTTGATCTCTTTTTAATATAGAGGGTTTTGTAAATTGCTTGTTTGTTCGCAATTTTTTCATCGTTTTGGTACGGTCGAATTTTCTCTTATATCTTTTTAAAGCTCTGTCTATATTCTCTCCATCCTTAACTGGAATGATTAACATATATAAGCACCTCCTTTCATGTAATCTTGTTTTAATTAAGCTGCAAAATTAATATTAATCTTTGGATTGACAATATATTTAAACTATAAATATAAATGTACCTTTGTATTTTATTAATTTTTATTGAAAAAAGGAACTTGGCATATTATTGGAGTCATGAGTGGAACGTCATTAGACGGATTAGATATGGCTTATGTCAGGTTAAGTTATAAAGAAAGTTTCACATACAAAATAATATATGCTGAAACAGTCCCTTACCCAAAAGATTGGCGACAAAAATTGCTAAGTGCCTTTCATTCAAATTCAGATGAAATTCAAAAGTTAACTGTAAAATACGGGAAATATATAGGTGAGAAAGTATTGGCATTTAATAATAAATATGCTATTAAGAATTTAGACTTTATCGCCTCACACGGACACACAATCTTTCACAAACCATCCGAAGGTTATACCCTGCAAATAGGTGATGGTAAAAGCATCGCAAAGATTACAAACACTAAAGTAATCAACAACTTCCGAACGCAAGATGTAGCTTTAGGGGGACAAGGGGCACCCTTAGTACCTATCGGTGATAGATATTTATTTGCTAATTTTGATTATTGTTTAAATATTGGTGGCTTCTCCAACATCTCATATGAGAATAACAATGAAAGAATAGCTTATGATATTTGCCCATCAAATATAGTATTAAATCATTATGCGAGAAAAATGAATCTCGAATATGATGACAAAGGAAGCATAGCCAAAACAGGAAAGATAAGCAGTGCATTACTACAAGCCTTGGCTAAATTGAGTTTTTACAATTCAAACAATTCTATGGGCTATGAGCAAGTTACTGAGCAAATAATCCCACTTATTGATTCTTACAATATAAAAATATCAGATGTGTTACGCACCTATACAGAGCATATTGCACAAAAAATTTCAGAAAACTTAAAGGCTAAAAAAAATGTTTTAATCACGGGTGGTGGTGCTTACAATCACTTTTTAATACAAAGGATAAAAGCATCATCCAATTCATTTATCACCATTCCTAATCAAACATTAATTGAATACAAAGAAGCCTTAATTTTTGCATTACTGGGTTTATTAAAATTACAGAATGAAGTAAATTGTTTATCCTCTGTAACCAAAGCCATAAAAAATCATTCATCAGGTGTGATTCATCTGCCTTGATTTTTATATCTTTGTCCGTCTTTTTCAAATTATAAAAAATCATGTTTAAAAATTTTTTAGGTCCCAGTCCCATATGGTACAAAGTAACCATTATTGGGTTTTTAATATTTAATATCTTTTCCTTCTTTGTATTAGGTAAAACTATTACATCCTGGCTATTTATTTTTGAGTTTATTTTCACCTTAGCTATGGCTTTGAAATGCTACCCATTACAAAGTGGCGGTTTATTAGCCATTGAGGTTTTAGCATTAAATCTTACCACACCACACAATGCTTTTCATGAGGTAGACCAAAACCTGGAAGTGATTTTGCTTTTAGTATTTATGGTAGCAGCTATATATTTTATGAAACCTTTATTGATGTACATTTTCAGTAAGGTATTCACCAAAATAAAATCTAAGTTAATGCTTTCTATGATGTTTGTCTTACTCGGAGCAGTGCTATCTGCTTTTTTAGATGCATTGACCGTAACAGCTGTGATTATAAGCGTTGCAACAGGTTTTTATGGTGTTTATCATAAGATTCACTCTAGCGATGCAGATTATGACCATAAAGGCGGTTTAGACAGGACACAACTTAGTGGCGAAACGCTGGAACAATTCCGTAGTTTTTTACGAAGTCTTGTTATGCATGGATTAGTAGGTACTGCTTTAGGAGGTGTCATGACTTTAGTTGGAGAGCCACAAAACTTATTGATAGGTGAAAAAATGGGTTGGGATTTTATTACCTTTTATTTAAATGTTTATCACATTACAACCCCTGTATTTATTGCCGGTTTACTCACAACAGTTTTAGTTGAGAAAGCAAAGATTTTTGGTTTTGGAGCAAAACTACCCAATGTAGTAAGAACAATAATAGAGTCTTACACAGAAGAAGAAGATACTAAAAGAACGCCTAAAGAAAAAAGCGCATTAGTTATTCAAGCTATTGCTGCTGTTGTTCTCATAATTGGATTAGCACTACACATTGCACCTGTAGGTTTTATCGGTTTAGGATTAATAATTTTTCAAACAGCATTTATGGGTATTACCGAAGAACATCAGTTAGGCCACGCCTTTGAAGAAGCCTTACCATTTACAGGTTTACTGGTGGTATTTTTTGTGATTGTTGCCATGATCCATGATCAACATCTTTTTAAACCCATAATTGAACATGTTTTAGCCTTAGAGTTAGACAAACAACCCTCTATGTTTTATTTGGCAAATGGAGCTTTATCGGCTATAAGTGACAATGTATTTGTTGCAACTGTATACATTAATGAAGTGAAAGCAGCTTTTGAAGCAGGTGAAATATCACGCGAACATTTTGAGCATTTGGCCGTAGCAATCAATACCGGTACTAATTTACCTTCGGTAGCTACACCTAACGGTCAAGCAGCATTTTTATTTTTATTAACTTCCACCTTGGCTCCCCTTATCAATTTATCATATGGTAAAATGGTAAAAATGGCCTTGCCTTATACCATCGTATTGACCATAGTTGGACTATTAGGAGTGATGTTTTTCTTATAAACAATTATTTTACTCAGAATTCGTTATCTAATTGATTAAAACGTAAACTATGTTATTAGGATTGCAACAAAACACACAAGAACTAATAGAAGAAGTTATTCAGGAAGAAAAGACACTCTCTATTATCGAACTTATTCAAAATGCAGGTATTGGCGGACAGGTAGTTATTTTAATATTACTCATCCTTTTAGCAGTTGCGCTTTTTATCTATTTTGAAAGGTTATCAGCTATTAAAGCAGCTTCCAAAGTAGATAGTAACTTCATGAACCAAATTAAAGATCACGTTTCGGGTGGTCGGTTAGATGCAGCTAAAATACTTTGTGCCCAAACCAAATCACCTGCTGCCAGATTGATTGAAAAAGGCATCTCCAGAATAGGCAAACCCTTGGAAGATATCAATCAAGCTATTGAAAATGCGGGAAGTTTGGAAATATATAAATTAGAAAAAAATGTCAGCACCCTTGCTACTGTTGCAGGGGCAGCACCAATGATCGGATTTTTGGGAACTGTCATAGGTATGATTTTGGCTTTTCATCAAATGGCTACCAGTGGCGGACAAGCTGAAATGGGGTCACTGGCAAGTGGTATTTACACAGCCATGACTACAACAGTTGCAGGATTAATAGTGGGTATTATTGCCTATATAGCCTATAATCATTTGGTGGTGAAAACCAATAAAATAGTTCATGAAATGGAAGCCAAATCAGTAGAGTTTTTGGATTTATTGAACGAACCGGTTTAGTCATATAAATATTTAGAATTAGCCAGCCTTTCGGCATTCAATCAACGAACAACCCAATCATGAAATTCAAGAGTAGAAATAAAGTCAATCCGGAATTTAGCATGTCATCCATGACAGATATTGTATTTCTACTACTTATATTTTTCATGCTGACATCTAATGCACCAAATGCTTTAGATATGATTTTACCGAAGGCAAAAGGTAAATCGACTAATACACAGAATATTTCTGTCAGCATTAAAAAGAATATGAATTACTATGTCAATGGCCAACAAGCTGATGTAAACCAAATAGAAAATCAGTTGACAGGACTCTTGGCAGACAATGAAAAACCTACTATCATGTTAAGAGTTGAAGAAGGCGTCCCGATTGAAAAAGCCGTAT
>JANTFO010000004.1 GCA_024763365.1 Flavobacteriaceae bacterium | reverse complement strand
ACTTTTGTTGCCACTTTATTGACATGCTGTCCACCTGCTCCACTACTACGGGAAAAGCTAAAATTCACTTCATTAAGAACCTGATTAAAATCCATAAGCCAAAAATAGTATTTTTACACTTGGATTATGAAAAAACAAATTAAAAAAGGAAATACCGTCGTATCCATGGACGACCATATTAAAGGTATCGTTCAAATTGTGACTGATAAAACGGTCACTATTTTTGATGAGGATGGTTTTGAAAGGGTTTATCCCATCAACAGAATTATCGTGTATGACGACACATTGGACCAAGCTAAAGTTATCCCAAAAGTTAAAGATAAATCAGTAAAAAAACAACGGAATACACCCAAGGAATTTCCAGTCATCGATTTACACAACACCAGTCGCTACCTTGCTAAAAATGAGATTTTACCTAATCAAATCAGGATTTTTAAAATGGAACTCAATAGCGCGATCGGCAAATCTTTTGAACGTATCATTTTTATTCATGGAAGTGGTAATGGTGTATTACGTAAAGAAATTGACCGTATTTTGAAAAGACACAACATACAATTTGGCGATGCCCCTTATCATACATACGGGCAAGGTGCTATAGAGATCTACTTACCTAAAAAACACAAAAGAATTGTTTAATTTTCAGATTCTATCACCTTTTTAATTTCAGGAATTTTCTCTTTGATCGTTTCAGAAATACTGTATAAAGTCATAGGGCTTTTGTCACATACAGAACAAAATCCGGTGAAAGTGATAAAAACCTGCTCCCCTTCTACTTTATCTAATACCACATCACCGCCGTCACGTTGCAAAAACGGACGTAATTCTGCCAAGACCTTCTCAACTTTTTGTTCCAATGAGTTCATATCCTGTTAATCAGCAGCGCAACCACTTGTATTTGTAATACGCACAATTTCTGTGGGAGGTAGTTCTTTATTGCGCTTGACCAGTTGGGTCAACATATTCTTAGTGATTTCGGTAAAAGCTTTCTCTAAAGGACTGTTATCTTGCAAAGCCACAGGACGTCCTACATCACCGGCTTCACGTATGCTCTGCACCAATGGAATTTCACCTAAAAATGGTACATCCAGATCTTTGGATAAATTTTTAGCACCATCCTGTCCAAATATGTAGTATTTATTGTCCGGCAATTCATCCGGAGTAAAATAGCTCATGTTCTCCACGATTCCAAAAACAGGTACATTGATCTCCGGTTGGGCAAACATCGCAACTCCCTTTTTGGCATCGGCCAAAGCTATGGGTTGTGGTGTACTCACTACAACAGCTCCTGTTAAAGGTACTGCCTGGACCATAGAAAGGTGGATATCACCCGTTCCTGGAGGCAGGTCGACCAACATAAAATCCAGTTCACCCCATTCAGCATCAAAGAGTAATTGATTCAATGCTTTATTGGCCATAGCACCACGCCAGATTACCGCATCATTAGGATCTACAAAAAATCCAAGCGATAACATCTTAACCCCGTAATTTTCCACCGGGTTAATTTTTGGTTTACCATCCACAGTAACAGATGTGGGGCGTGCATTTTCCACATCAAACATCAAAGGCATAGACGGGCCGTAAACATCAGCATCAAGCAATCCTACACTAAAGCCCATTTTGGCTAAAGTGACCGCTATATTAGAAGTAACCGTTGATTTTCCAACCCCTCCCTTGCCGGAAGCGACCGCAATAATATTTTTCACATTAGGTAGCGGGCGTTCGGGTTTTACATTTACCGCTTGTGTTGCGATTTTACCTACCACATGTACCTTGATTTCTGCCTCAGGATAAGTTTTTTTAATCGCACTTATTACATCTGTTTCTAATTTCTTTTTGGCTTGTAAAGTAGGATTTCCTATCTCTACCTCTACCAAAACTCTGTTTTCAGCTATATCTATATTTTTTACAGCATTGCTGTCAATAATACTATGACTGCTACCTACAGCAATTACTTTATCTAAAGCTTTGATGATATCTTGTTTGTTCATGGTTTGATTTTTCGAATTGAGATTTAGAATGATTCTAAATTACAAATTTAGGCATATTTCTCAAATAGGGGAATATTTTTAACTCTTTTCTTTAATATGTCCAATAGCGACTAAATAACGCTTGATTTCTCGCCTCACTTGAGGTGCTAATAGTACTAAACCAATCACATTGGGGAATACCATGGCAAAGATCATGGCATCGGAAAAATCAATCACGGAATTCAAACTGGCAGAAGAACCCACCACCACAAAAACTAAGAATAATAATTTGTAAACTATATCTGTTGTTCTTCCTCTTCCAAATAGGTATTTCCAACCTTGCAATCCGTAGTAAGACCATGACAACATAGAAGAGAAAGCAAATAAGATTACTGCAATGGTAAGCACTATAGAAAAATGTGGAATAGCAGCATCAAAAGCAACAGAAGTTAGATCCACCCCTCCAATGTATTCTGCATTTTTATTTAGCAACACACTGGTTCCCTGCACATTCCCGTAATCAAATAAGCCTTGTTTGATATTCATCACCACGATGACCATAGCGGTCATCGTACAAATAATAACGGTATCAACGAAAGGCCCTATAGAGGCTACAATACCCTCACTGGCAGGAAATCTTGTTTTTACTGCTGAATGCGCAATAGAAGCGGAGCCCACACCGGCTTCATTAGAAAAAGCGGCTCTTTGAAAACCAACGATCATCACGCCTATAAATGCCCCAAAACCGGCTTTAAAATTAAAAGCACCATCCCATATCAATCTAACTGCTTCAGGTAAAACACCTAAATTGAGTAAAATAATTACCAAGGCTGCACCCACATAAATAATCGCCATAAATGGAACTATTTTTTCCGTTACACGACCTATTCTTTTAATACCTCCAATAATCACTAAACCAACAATTAAAGCCACTATAACACCAAAAGCAAAACCCGCAAATTTAGAATCTAAATTAAAGAGCAATTTAAATTGAGAAGCCGCCTGATTGGCTTGGAACATATTCCCCCCCCCAAAAGATCCACCAATGACCATTAAAGCAAAAAAAGCGGCCAATATCTTACCAATAAAACCAAATTTAAGACCCTTCAGCCCATCAGAAAGATAATACATGGGACCACCGTAAATTTTACCATTCTCATCCACTTTACGATATTTTACACCGAGTGTAGCTTCCACCATTTTAGAGGACATCCCCAGAAATCCGGCCAAGATCATCCATATCGTCGCCCCCGGGCCACCCAAAGCAATAGCTACGGCTACACCGGCAATGTTCCCTAAACCTACTGTAGCCGACAGAGCAGCTGTCAAAGCTTGAAAATGCGTCACTTCTCCTATGACCCCTTCTTTTTGAGGCACTTCGATAATGTCACCTCCAGGTGTGGGATCACCCGCAGCTTCTTCAACTATATGGTGGTCTATTTCATCATATTTTCCTCTTGCTGCCCTGATGGCGACACCAATCAACTTAAAATTAGCAAAATTGTTATACAGTGTAAAGTACAAAGCACCTAAAACCAATACGATCACCACAACAGGTACTTTCATGCCAACAATCGTTATGGGTGTAAAGACCAAAGCAGTCACCCACTCAGAAATGGGGGCAAACCAAGCTTCTATCTTGTCATCAATACCCACTTTTTCGGTATTTTCTTGTGCCAGAAGGATAAATTGATTGATAAAAAATAACGAAAATAACAGTGTTTTTTTTAACATGTGTGGGTTGATTTTAAAAAAATATTGTGCAATATCTTAAAAATATAAAAGATTGACAAATTAATATTTAGTAGATGAGTTACGAGTTGAAAAGTTATACCAAAGGAAATAAATATTTAGGCTTAAGATTGTGTAAGAAAAATTTCAAAGACTAAGTCAAAAAACGTAGATATAGCCTAAGTTATGATGAGGCTTTTTGGTGATAATATTTGGAATTATTATAGCAAGATTGGACTAAATATTTGTTGCTTTTGGTATTATATATTTAAGTTAACTCGTTTTCAAATCTGGTTAAAGCCTCTTTAAAAGTCAAAGGTTTAAAACCCAATTCTATTTTAGCCTTAGAAAGATCAAATCCTGTTTTGGATGGGCGTTTGGCTTTTTGGTTTAATATAGATGTAGAAATAGGATGTATTAAATCTTTTGAAAACTTATAAAAATCAGCTATTTGCAAGGCCATATCGTAAATTGACAAGAATTCATCATCAGAGATATGATAAATTCCGGCAGCTTTTTTTTGCATAACCAAAATACAGGCATCTGCCAGCGAACCCACGTATGTCGGCATACGAAATTGATCATTGACAATAGTAACTTTTTCCCCTTTAGCCAAAGCACCTTTCAGCCATAATAAGATATTGCTACGCTTCATGCCATCCACTTTTCCATAGACTAAGATTGTTCGTAAAATAGCATAGCTTTTTAAGTTTTCTTGAACAACTTTTTCGGCTAGAAGTTTGGACTCACCATAGTAATTCAATGGGTTTGGCCTATCGGTTTCTTTGTAGGGCCCATGTTCCCCATCAAATATGAAATCGGTGGATATATGGATTAAAAAACTATTAATTGACTTACATATCTTTGTTAGATCCTCCACAAAACGTACATTGATATCATAACAGGTTTCTTGTTCCACCTCACAGGCATCCACATTGGTCATGGCTAAGGCATTGATGACATAATCCGGGGCAATTTCTTTTAGTAAAATTTTGATATGACTGTTGTCATCTATTGATATTTCATGATATGAAAACTCAATGGCACCTTTATTCCTGTTAGCTCCATGAGCCATGGCAAAAACTTCAAAATCATCATTTTTCACCAGTTTATTGACCAGAGTTTGGCCCAATAAACCATTACTACCTATAACAACAACTTTTAGCAATTTAACCATTTAAAATACTTCGTGAAGTTTACTGATCTGCTCGCTATTTCCAAGGACAATTAGGTGAGAGCCGGGATCGAGCATGGTATCTCCCTCAGGGTTAATGATATACTCATTATCTGCCTTTTTCAAGCCGATTACCAGACAACCCGTTCTGTTACGGATATTCAAGTCAAAAATGGTCTTATTGGTAAAATCTTTTGAGAGATCGTCAATAGAAATCTCCTCCAGATTGGTATGTTCCTTCCCCTCAATAGTAAGACGTTCCACAAATTCTATTAGATCGGGTGTGACAATCAATGAAGCCATGTGATTACCACCCAGCCTATCGGGCATAATGATATTATCGGCACCGGCAACTTTTAATTTTGAGTAAGATGAAGCGTATGAAGCCCTACTGATGATTGTTAAATCTTTATTTAATTGCCTGGCTGTCAATACTACAAACAAATTATCGGCATCAGAGGGCATGGTAGTGATCAGGTTATCGGCTTTTTTGATATTGGCTAATGTGAGTACTGAATCATCTGTAGCGTCACCTTCAATGTATTTGATAGATTTATTTTCTAATTCATCTATGACCTCTTTATCACTTTCTATCACTACACAGTGCTGATCATAAGACTTTAATCGTTCCACCGCTTGTTCGCCATTACGACCATACCCGCAAACTATGGTATGTCCTTGAAGTTTTGAAATTTTTCGTTGCATTTTTCTTTTATTTAATTGTGAAAAAAATTGGCCGGTTGAGATATATTCTGAGACTACCGTTACAACATAAGCATAAATGGTTATGCTCATTAGTATTAAGAAAATAGTAAATAGTTTTTCAAAATCTGTAGAGGGATGTACCTCACTAAAGCCCACCGTAGTCATGGTGATTATAGTCATATACAAGGCCTCTATCCAAGAATAAGCATCTCCGATTAACTTATAGCCAAAGGTACCCACTAAGATGAGTACAAACATCATAGCCAAAGCCTTGTATAGTTTGTTATTGATATAATTCATCTCTCTTTTTAAAGATCAAATACCGAACTTCGTTTGGTGTAGATCATGTCCTTTAACTTGAATAAAAAGTGAAATGTCAAATATACGCCAAATGACAAGCCTACTGTTACAAATGTGATATAAATAAAAAACAAACGCACATTAGAAGCGCGCATACCGAGACGGTCTGCCAGTCGCGACAAAACATTAAATCCGTTTTTTTCAAAAAAATATTTGAGTTGATGAACCAGGCGCATGCGAGTTATTCATTTTTGTTAATGCAATTTTAGTGAATTTTGGGGACTTATTCTTTTTTCATTCTTAATTAATTGCACATAGCACTTATACTTAGTAACTCATTAACCCCGCTAATGCACTCCCGATTTCTCGGGAGCATCGTATTCCAAGCTTATAGTTTTTAAAGTTGATTGGATAATTTACTTGTATTTATAAAGTTAATTCTATAATTCATTCAGTCTTATACACACATTGAAATTGCCTAATTTTTAACTAACTTTGCCCACATTTTTTATGTCCGAAAAACAATCCTACATAGAGATATACGGGGCTAATGTCCACAACTTGAATAAGATAGATGTTCGTATCCCGCACGAAAAGCTGGTAGTCATCACCGGCTTGAGTGGTAGTGGAAAATCATCACTGGCTTTTGATACCATCTATGCAGAAGGACAGCGCCGCTATATCGAAACTTTTTCGGCGTATGCCCGGCAGTTTTTGGGTGCTTTAGAACGCCCCGATGTGGATAAAATAGACGGGCTCTCACCCGTGATAGCCATTGAACAAAAAACCACGAATAAAAACCCGCGTTCTACCGTTGGCACCATCACGGAAATCTATGATTTTTTAAGATTGTTCTTTGCCCGTGTGGGAGAAGCCTACTCCTATGTAACAGGGGAAAAAATGGTTCACTATTCTGCCGAGCAGATCACAGAATTGTTATTAAAAGAGTATGAAGGCCAAAAGATCTACCTGATGGCTCCCGTCGTCAAATCCCGAAAAGGACATTACAAAGAGCTTTTTGAAAGCATTGCCAAGCAAGGCTACCTCCGTGTATACGTCAATGGTGAATTGAGGGAGATCACCAAAGGCATGCGCCTGGACCGCTATAAAACTCACGACATTAGTATAGTCATCGACAGGCTGGAAGTTAATAATGCTTCCGCCAAAAGACTACAAGAAAGCATCAATACCTGCCTCTATCACGGGGATAAAGTGATGCAAGTACTCCCTTTAACGGAAGAAGCTATTCCACGGTATTTTAGTAGTAACTTGATGTGTCCCACCTCAGGAATTGCCTACCCTGAACCCGAACCCAATACGTTTTCTTTTAACTCACCGAAAGGTGCTTGTCCACATTGTTTGGGCTTGGGTTATGTCCAGGAAGTAAGTCTGGATAAAATTATCCCCGACCCAAAAGTTTCCATTAAAAAAGGCGGTTTAGTCCCTTTAGGTGAACAAAAAAACACCTGGATTTTTAAACAGCTACAAATCATCGCTGAAAAATTTGAGTTCAGCCTGCAAGACCCTATTGAAAAAATCCCTAAAAAAGCCATGCAGATGATCCTGTATGGTGGAAAAGAAAGTTTTGAAGTAAGCTCAAAAACGATGGGCTTAACCAGAAATTATAAAATAGATTTTGAAGGCATCATATCCTTTATTGATAACCAATTTAAAGATAGTGATTCCCACTCTATCAAACGTTGGGCTAAGTCTTACATGATCAAAAAAAACTGTGATGTATGCGGAGGTGCCCGTTTGAAAAAAGAAGCTTTACACTTTAAAATTAAAGGTAAGAACATTGCAGACCTGTCTATGATGGACATCCAGGATTTACAAAAATGGATGAAAAGGGTTCATCAAAAATTGGATGAAAAACAAAATATCATTGCCCATGAAATCTTGAAAGAGTTGCAAACACGTATTCAATTTCTCATGGACGTAGGTTTGGGTTATTTGAATTTGAACCGCTCAGCCAAATCACTTTCGGGGGGTGAATCCCAACGTATCCGCTTAGCCACACAGATCGGTTCACAATTGGTAGGTGTTTTATATATTTTAGACGAACCCAGTATCGGATTACACCAACGAGATAACCAACGTTTAATAGATTCTTTGATCCAACTACGTGATTTGGGCAATTCCATCATTGTAGTGGAGCATGACAAAGAAATGATCCAACACGCTGATCATGTGATAGATATTGGCCCCGGTGCCGGCTACCACGGGGGAAAGATCGTTAGTGAAGGCACTTATCAAGATTTACTGGAACACGATACCCTCACCGCAGACTATCTCAATGAGAAAAGAATCATTGAAACACCTAAAGAGCGTAGAAAAGGTAACGGGAAAAAACTTATATTAAAAGGGGCTACAGGGAATAACTTAAAAAATGTTGATATCAGTATTCCATTAGGCACCTTGACTTGTGTAACCGGCGTTTCCGGCAGTGGAAAATCCACTTTGATCAATGATACTTTATACCCTATTCTCAACAAACATATTTACAAAGGCGTCAAGGAACCACTCCCTTATAAAGGTATTTCAGGATTAAAACACATAGACAAAGTCATTGATATTGACCAATCTCCTATCGGACGTACGCCTCGTTCCAATCCGGCTACTTATACGGGTGTGTTTACCGAAATACGCAAACTTTTTTCCATCACCCCCGAAGCCAAGATAAGAGGCTATAAACCCGGCAGGTTCTCTTTTAATGTTAAAGGCGGAAGATGTGAAACCTGTCAGGGAGCAGGAGTAAAAGTCATTGAAATGAACTTTTTACCTGATATTCAAGTAGCCTGTGAAACTTGCCAAGGAAAGCGATTTAACAGAGAAACCTTAGAAATTAGATACAAAGGAAAAAGCATCTCTGATATCTTGAATATGACCATAGAAGAGGCTGTGCCGTTTTTTGAGAATATTCCTAAAATCTATCGTCAGTTAAAAACCCTGCACGATGTAGGTTTGGATTATATCACACTAGGACAACCTTCTACTACTTTGAGTGGTGGAGAAGCACAACGTATCAAATTGGCCTCCGAACTATCGAAAAAAGCTACCGGACAAACTTTCTATATTCTTGATGAACCTACCACCGGATTACATTTTGAAGATATTAACGTACTGATGAAAGTAGTTCAAAAATTAGTGGATAAAGGAAATACCGTATTAATTATTGAACATAACTTAGATGTGATTAAATTAGCCGATTATATTATTGATCTTGGGAAAGAAGGCGGAAAAGCAGGCGGGGAAATACTTTTTTACGGAACACCGGAAGAGCTCATTGAATGTAAAGAAAGTTATACCGCAAAATATCTTAAAAATGAACTCTAAATAATTATTTAAAATAATGAAACCAACATGTATAATTCTTTTTACACACAGAGATATGATTATGGTGGTTCCATGTTTTACCTATAAAAAAACAGAATAATAAACACATGAAAGCTATCATACTACAAGGAAGTGCCCGCACAGAAGGCAACACAGCTAAAGTAAGCAGGGTTTTACAAGAAAAATTAAATTGTGATTTGGTACATCTCGCTGATAAAAATATCGGACATTTTGATTATGATTATAAAAATGAAGGGGACGATTTTTACCCCTTGATCAAAAATATAGCAGAGAATTACGATCTTATCATTTTTGCTTCTCCGGTATATTGGTATACGATGAGTGGGTATACAAAAGTTTTTTTTGACCGTATCTCTGACCTTATTAGAGTGCATAAAGATCTTGGCAGAGAATTACGTGGCAAATCTATGGCTGCCTTAAGTTGTGGCTATGGCAATACAGAAATCGACAGTTTTTTCATCCCTTTTGAAAAAAGTGCCAATTATCTCGGCATGAACTACATAGGTAATGTTCACACCTGGGTGCAAACAGATCAGCTCGATCAAGAAGTCATTCAGAGAATTGAGAATTTTGCCCAACAACTAACTAACAAATTTAACGCATAAAACATACTAAAAAATGACAGAAGACGACAGAAGAATCAGAAGTAAATTTGAGCCCAAAACATGGAATGAAATCAAGACCAATGACTCGTGGGCTATATTTAAAGTCATGTCCGAATTCGTAGAGGGCTATGAACGCTTGAGTAGGATCGGGCCATGTGTAAGTATTTTCGGTTCTGCACGGACTAAACCAGATCATCCGAATTATATCATGGCCGAAGAGATTGCTTATAAACTAACGCAAAATGGTTTTGGAGTTATCACCGGTGGTGGCCCGGGTATCATGGAAGCCGGAAATAAAGGAGCACACCGGGGAAAAGGGGTTTCCGTCGGTTTAAATATTGACCTGCCCTTTGAGCAACATGACAATCCTTTTATAGACAGGGATAAAAGCCTGGACTTTGATTATTTTTTTGTCAGAAAGGTCATGTTTGTCAAATATGCACAGGGTTTTGTTGTGATGCCGGGAGGTTTTGGCACTATGGACGAACTTTTTGAAGCCATCACATTGATTCAAACCAATAAAATAGGTCGTTTTCCAATTGTTTTAGTAAATAGTGACTTTTGGAGTGGGTTATTAGATTGGATTAAAAACACACTTCTTGAAAAGAATGGAAATATCAGTGAAAAAGATTTGAATCTGTTTAGAATCGTAGATACCGCGGATGAAGCAGTAGATCACTTTGTGAGGTTCTATGCTAAATATAACTTATCGCCAAACTTCTAATCTTACAAACTTTGAGGTTTTGTTGTATCATAAAAAAAACATATTACTCGCTCTATTCCTGTTAGGGGCATATATTTCTTTACAAGCGCAGAGCAACAAAATAAATATGAAAATTCGGTTTTTACCCGATGAAAAAAAACTGAATATCCAACAAAATCTCACTTATTACAATCATTCTCAAGACACCTTACGTGAAATATATTTTCACGATTGGAACCATGCTTTTTCACATAAAAACACGGCATTGGGAAAACGCTTTGTGGAAAACTACTCCAAAAAATTCTATTTTGCCCCTGAAAAAGATCGCGGTTTTACCAAAATCTATAGCCTTAATGAGCAAACCAAAACATTGAAATGGGAACGAATTAATGACGATGATATCATAAAAGTTCATTTAGACAAGCCACTCCTACCGAATGAAAGAATTCAAATAGATTTATACTATGCTATTGTTATTCCGCATGCCAGATTCACTTCCTACGGTGTAGACAAAGAGGTTTATAACTTGCGATACTGGTACTTGACACCCGCAGTTTATGATGAACAATGGCAATTGATGCACCATCTAGACATGGATGACCTTTATGAAGCACCGACAGATTTTGAGCTATATATTGAGATGCCTAAAGATATGATTCTTGATTCAAACCTTAATATAAAACAAGGTTCTGAAGGTCAATATTTGTTAAGTGGCAAAAACACTAAAGATATACAGATACTTATCAGTCAGGAAGATACATTTAATCATTTTAAAACAGATTATACAGAAGTAGTCACCAACCTCAATAATATAGAGCTCAATAAAGAAGTTAAAAAAGATTTGTTAGCCCGTCAACTCAATTATTTAGATAAACAATTAGGTCCCTATACTCATGATATTTTGTGGGTTAATAAAACAAGTTATGATAAGAATCCATTATATGGTATGAATCAATTGCCCTCTTTCCTACGGCCGTTTTCTGATAGTTTTGAGTGGGACATGCGTATGTTTAAAACCTTAACCGGCAATTACTTAGACCAATCTCTTTACTATCATACCCGTAAAGACAGATGGTTACGTGATGCCATACAAACCTATCTGATGATCCAATACATCGACACTTATTATCCAGAAGTAAACTTGATAGGAAAACTCTCTGACATATGGGGTTTGAGGTCATACCAAATGGCCAAGCATCGCTTTAATGAACGTTATCAATTGCTTTATCAATATACTACCCGCTCTAATAATGATCAATCACTTATAACTCCTTCAGATTCTTTAACAAATTTTAATCGCTTAATATTCAGTAAGTTTAAAGGAGGTCTTTCTTTAAGATATTTAAATCAATATCTAAAAGACAGCACAGTGTCCAGAGGCATCAAAGCGTATTTTCAATCAAGTGCCAATTATTCAAGCGATTTTTTTATAGATTTTTTAAATAAAAACGCAACCAAAGATGTTCATTGGTTCTATGATGAACTGATAGCAAGTGATAAAAATATCAATTATAAACTGAGAAAAATCAAGAAAACGAATGATAGTATTACGTTATGCCTTTTGGACCAATATGATAGTAAAATACCTGTTCAACTTACACAATTTGACAAAGATTCTATTATCAAACGTCAATTTATAGAATCTACTACTTTAAAAACCAAACTACAATTTCCCATAGAAGAAACTAAAAAATGGGTCATCAATCAGGAACTTACTTTGCCGGAATCAAATTATAGGGATAATACAATCAAAACTAATGGCGGTTTGTTTAATAAGTCACTGAAAATAAAACTACTGAGAGATTTAGAATCTTCTCAGCACTATCAATTATTTTTAGAACCAAAAATAGACTACAACCTTTATGATGGTCTTATTCTGGCTACTTCAATTAAAAACAAAACTTTTATTCCCAAAAATTTTGAATTTTCCATTAAACCAGCCTATGGGACAAAAAATAACTCAATAAACGGTTCCGTAAAATTCACTTATCATAAATATTTAGATAATGAAATTATAAATAGTTATCGACTAGGATTTGTTGGTAGTCATTACCATTACAAACCGGAGTTATCTTACCTAAATATCATTCCTTACGCTCAAGTATTTTTTAGAAAAAAGAATTTGCGTTCAGTTAAAAATAGTGTTTTAGGTATTAATTATGCCCATGTTCGTAAAGAAATTCCACTTGATGAACTAATTAGGGATAAAGACAAATATCAGATTTTGAATTTACAATATAGCTTTCAGAATCCGGAGTTGATTAATCGTTTCTCTTTCAAGTCTAACTTGGAGTTCGGATCAAAGTACAGCAAAGTTTTTGCAGATATGCGATGGAAAAAATTGGCTCATAACAATCAATTATTTGGAGTAAGGTTATTTATGGGTACATTTTTATACAATCAAACAGCCAGTGACTTTTTTAGTTTTGGCGTCAACAGACCTAATGATTACTCATTTACTAATAATTATTATGGACGATCTGAAGACACCGGAATATTCAGTCAACAGATTATTATTGGCGAAGGTGGTTTTATTGCTGAAATGCCTGTAAAATATGCCAATAACTGGCTCGGAACTATTCAAACAAACATTAGTTTATGGAGGTGGATAGAGTTATATACAGATGTAGGTTGGGTAAAAAACCATCAAGTACCTATCACATTTATTCATGATAAAGGAATCAGACTCAATTTTGTTGAAGACTATTTAGAAATATATTTTCCTATACATTCCACAAACGGTTGGGAAGTATCTGAAGCCAACTATCAGGAAAAGATCAGATTTGTCTTTAAAGCAGATTTTAATAGCTTATATAATTTTGTTAGACGTGGTTTTTTCTAAAATGAAAAAGGGGTTACTAAACTCATGGTTGATATTAGTTGTAACCCCTTACCCCCAAAATAATTCTGTTGTTTAACTTTTTCTCTTACAATTTCCCCCTTATATTTTCTTATACTTTATTTCCTTTTCTTTGTACAAAAATGCGATGATTGTTGAATTTTGATGACAGGAAAAACCCTGAAAATGATCAGGGTTTTTCCTGTTTTTTAAAACTCCACATTACCTGAAATCAGTAAAAGTGAATCTTATTCATATGATATTCTGCACTTTATATATAATTTCGTCTTTAAAAAATGTATCCCTCTAAATCAAAGTGATTTTCAGAAACAAGATATTATAAATACATTTGTAATATAATTAACCTAAAATAAATAAGATATGTCACAAACTATCAGTATTACAGCATTTAAAAACGAAAAAGACAACTATATAAATAACGTAAGATCAAACGATCAAACCAAATCGGTTTGGTTTGAAGCGGAGGCTTTGATGCAATACTTACAATCCTGCATAGATGATGCCAATAATCTCGATATAGATGTCAGCGGTTTTAGAATTTATCTAACGGCACATCAAGAGCAAGGGAACCCTGTAAGCTTGGCATTCTGCCCTACTTATCATGATGATAGGCTAAGAGAAGGTAAAGATCAAATTTCCTTTGACCCTAAGTACTCAACAAGAGGAAACCCTAAAGATTTGGGTGATTTGTTAGCTAATCCACCAACAAGTATGGCTTCTTCCATATTTAATATGGGAACTGATTGTCCAGATAATTGTCCAGAAAGATAAAATGTTTATATGAAAGAAACGGTTTTGTATATATATTTTGGTATTCTGGTATTGTCATTTATTGTCAGTCTTATTTACTATAAAAAAATTAAGAAAGAGCCTTTATATTTGCTAAGTTTTTTCTTAGGCTTCACTGTATTTAGCCAAACATTCTCCTATATTTTATGGCATGTTTTTCGACAATACAATATTTGGTGGAGCAATATTTATATGAATATTGAAGTACTTTTTTACCTATATATATTCTACCAATATATTGAAAACAAAATCGTCAAGAAAGTTTTACTATGGGGAGGAATAAGCTTTGAAATATACTATTTAGTTAGTTTTTTAATCTTATCAGAAAATTATAATATATCTCAGAGTTTTCCCTACTCCTTTGGCAGCTTATTTATCATTTTTGCCATATTCTGGTTACTGATCGAAATGTTTAAATCAGATAAAGTACTCTATATGGCGAAATATCTGATCTACTGGGTAAGCATCGGTGCTTTGATATATTATGTGGTCAATTTTCCTATCAATATCAGTGACTTTTTTTTATCAAGAGAAGAGTTTATTGATGACACAACATACAGATTTAGAAATATCATTCTCAATACTAGCAATATTTTATATTACGGTATCATCACAATAGGTATAATATGGAGCAGCAAGCCTTACCATTCGTAATTTACTTTTCAAGTATACTCTTATTTGTTATCTTGATTCTGGTCTTTGTGTTATTTAATTATTTCCAAAGAAAGAAGTTAAACATGATCATCAAGCAAAAAGAACAAGAAAAAGAGTTTGAGGAGATGCTTGTCAATTCTCAAATAGAGATCAATGAAAATGCTTTGAAAAACATTTCCTGGGAATTGCACGACAATATCGGGCAGATGCTTTCTGTTGCGAGAATTCAACTAAACAGATTGTCCAAAAAAGAAGAACAAAAACCTCAGTTAACTGAAGTAAATCAACTCATTGGTGATAGCTTGGAAGAGATACGGAGTCTTTCCAGAACACTCAATGCGGACGTAATCAATAATTTAGGGCTCGTACCTTCAATCAAAGGCGAAATAGAGCGTTTTAACCGATTGAGTTTTTTAGATTCCAAACTAGAAATAATCGGTGAAGCATATGATATACCCAATGATGATGAGATCATCTTATTCAGAATCGTACAGGAATTTTTTGCCAACACCATCAAACACGCTGAAGCAACCCACCTAGAAGTAGAGATCAACTATCAAGCAGATAAAATGATTATCACTGCCAGTGACAATGGTAAAGGTTTTGATATTGAAAAAGTCAAGAAAAACTCAGGACTGATCAATATGCAAAGTAGAGCTACCATCATCGGTACTCAAATGAATATAACCTCTGATAAAGAGGGTACTACACTCACGCTAACTTACCCCAACAAAACTAATAAAGGATGAAAAAACACGCAGTAATTATCGTAGACGATCATTCATTGATGGCGCAGGCACTCGCCGGCCTAGTGAATGAATTTGATGAGTATAAAGTATTAGATACTTTTAAAAACGGAGCAGAACTCATCGCCGGTTTCAATGCCGGAACTAAAGATCCGGAAATCATCTTACTCGATGTAAAAATGCCTGTCATGGACGGCTTTAAAACCATGGAATGGCTTCATACTAACAAACCTAATGTACAGGTAATTGTCATATCCATGGAAGACCACGAAAATACGGTTCTCAAAATGCTTAAACTGGGAGCTAAAGGCTTTTTACTAAAAGACACAGAACCCGATATTCTAAAATCAGCACTGGATACTGTTCTTACAAATGGGTTCTTCCATACCCAACTTGTAGCAGATGCTCTGCTACATCAATCAAAAACAGGAGATGTCATAAAAGATGATGCACTAAAAGAAACCGAACTGGAATTTTTAAAATTAGTTTGTCAGGAAAAAACCTATAACGAGATCGCCGACATCATGTGTAAACATCCCAAAACCATTGATGGATACCGACAAGATCTTTTTGATAAATTAGGAGTAAGAAATAGAATTGGCCTGGTACTGTATGCCATAAGGAATGATTTGGTTAAACTATAAACTTAATCCGGATATTCTATTCTTAAGTGATAGATATTGTTTAGCTTTTTTTTGACCACCGTTTTCACAATCTCAATCTCTTTAAAAGTGATGGCCGCATTTTTAAATTGCCCGCTATCCATTTGACCTTTGACAATTTTTTCGATCAGATCATCTATTTTTTGAGCAGAGGGTTCTTTTAAACTTTTTGATGCGGCCTCCGCTGCATCACAGATCATTAAAATGGCCGTTTCTTTAGAAAAAGGAATAGGCCCCGGATAACTGAATTTAGAAGCATCAGGTGTTTCTTCATGGAGTTCTTCCTCTTTTTTATAAAAATAATAAACTAGATTTGTCCCATGATGGGTTCTGATAAAATCTATCAACCTATCCGGCAATTTATTTTTTTTAGCTATTTCTATTCCACGTATCACATGGTCAATAATAATTTGAGCGCTATCAGTGGGTGATAATTCATCGTGAGGATTCACTCCTGTAGACTGATTTTCGGTAAAATACAGCGGATTAAACATCTTTCCAATATCATGGTACATTGCGCCCGTCCTAACTAATAAAGCATTAGCACCAATTTCTTCAGCTGCTGCTTCTGCCAAATTGGCTACTTGCATAGAATGCTGAAAAGTTCCGGGTGCTTTTTCATTGAGTTCCCGTAACAATTTGTTAGTCCCATCGGAGTATTCCCTCAATGTTTCATCTGAGATCAATCCAAAAAGCTTCTCATATAAAAATATCAATGGTATGACCAAAGAAATCGTCAACATTCCATTAATCAGAAACAAGCCTAAATTAATCCAATTGATCTGAGAAACATTTCCTTCCTGAATTATGGAAAAAGCTAAATAAGACAATAAATAGACCAAGGTAATTTGTGCCACAGAATTAAAAAGGCTGGCTCGTTTGTTCAATTCAGAAACCCTCAAAATAGTTACTATACCGGCAATAATCTGGATAAAAATAAACTCAAAAGTATAGGGCACTATAAAACCTAGAAGCAAGATTGTTAGCACAAAAGTAAACAAGCCAAGGCGTTCGTCAAAAAAAGCTTTGGTCACTAAAGGCAAAATGACAAATGGAATGACGTATAACAACTTGGCATTGAATTTCAACACCAATGTAGTGATCAACACTACCATTACTACATTAAAGAATATAAAAAATATTTTACTAGTGTTTTCAAATATATTCGGACGGAATTTTTTAATAAACAAAAGTAACATCAGGAGTGTCAGTGCTATCAAAAAAGTGTAAGCTGCCAATAACCAATATACATTAGATTGAGACCATATTTTTGATTCAAATTCCTTTTTAAGTGAATTTAGTTGCAGGAAGCTTTCACCTTCCACCGTTTCTCCTTTTGATATAATTAAGCTTTTTTTGGAAACTAGGCCTTTGTAGGGAACCAATGCATTCAAATCATCTTGTAAAGCTTTTTCTGTCAGGTCTTTATCATAATAAACATTAGGAGATAAATGCTCGAGTAAAAAATCAATAATTTCAATCTGCAAAGTACTGTCCTGTATTGGATGGAAAAATTGGGCAAGCCTTTCATGGATATTGTCCACATGAAGTAGATCTTTGTATTCACTTTGAAATACTTCATTTCCTTTCTGTAAGGAAATCAGCGAATTCTTTTTATCAAAACTATAATTCTCATCATCTGCTACAAATCCTTTTGCATAATCATTTTGGATAAAATCATTAATCAATTGATTCACCATAACGCTATCTGATGCGTCAAGGTCATTAAAGAATAAGTTTTGTTTAATACGTTGGTTAATGAGGTCTTTTACGTGATTTGTTATAGAATCTTTTAACACAAAATACGCTTTACGCTCCTCCTTAATTTTCTCCTTTTCCAGAGCAAACTCAGCATCTGTTTTGTAGATAGCAAAATCAAAAGGAGCGTACAGGTCATCATAATACCAAATTTTCCCTTTTTGAAATTGATATTTAAATTTTCCCCCCCGGGGATATAAATATACAATTACAGCTACAGAGATCAAGAATAGAAACAGCCTGTAGATCAGGGTATGATTTTGAAACATTTTATTTAAAAGTGATTTCATGTTTTTATTATTCTGTTTTTTTATAGGTAAAACATGGAACCACCAAAATCATATCTCTGTGTGAAAAAAGAATTATACATGGTGGTTTCATTTGATCAGTATGATTATTAACTTGCTAAATTACATAATTCTATGGCTTATTATTGTTTTATATTATTTCCCATATTGAATACTTAAATCCTGTTTTCTTTAGTCTTAATTTTTTAACTTAGCAACAAATTTAAAAATATACAAACATGTCAGAAATAGTTATAGTATCCATGGCTCGTACACCAGTTGGTAGTTTTCTAAGTAACCTATCCTCAGTAAGTGCTACAAAATTAGGTGCAACTGCCATAAAAGCCGCTTTAGAAAGAATCAATTTAAAACCCGATCAGGTTGACGAAGTATTGATGGGTAATGTGTTACAAGCCGGTTTGGGTCAAGCGCCCGCACGCCAGGCTGCCCTTTTTGCAGGCATACCAAATACCACCCCTTGTACTACTATCAATAAAGTTTGTGCCTCGGGTTTAAAATCGGTGATGATAGGTGCTCAAATAATCAAATCCGGAGATGCAGAAATTGTCGTGGCCGGAGGTATGGAAAATATGTCGCAAGTACCTTTTTACCAAAATGCAAGAAAAGCCACCAAACTTGGTGATATCAAAATTAAAGACGGAATGGTACTCGACGGATTAACTGATGTATACAATCAGGCACATATGGGTACTTTTGCAGATCTTTGTGCTACGGAATATCATATTTCCCGCGAACGTCAAGATGAGTTTGCTATAGAATCTTATCGTAGATCTGCAGAAGCCTGGAAAGAAAACAGATTTAAAGATGAGGTCGTTCCGGTGGAAGTACCGCAACGCAGAGGTGAACCTGTCATTGTGGATAAAGACGAAGAGTTTACGAATGTAAAACTCGAAAAAATACCAACACTCCGGCCCGTATTTACTAAAGAAGGAACCGTCACCGCAGCCAATGCTTCCACCTTAAATGATGGTGCTGCTGCATTGGTTTTAATGAGCCTCGAAAAAGCTAACGAATTAGGTCTCAAACCACTTGCAAAAATTATTGCTCATGCAGATGCTGCTCAAGACCCCAAATGGTTTACTACTACACCGGCTGTTGCTATCCCAAAAGCTTTGAAAAAAGCTAATTTACAAATGTCAGATATTGAATATTTTGAGTTAAACGAAGCTTTTTCTGTGGTAGGTTTAGTCAATATGGACTTGATGAAATTAGACCCCGCCAAAGTTAATGTCAACGGTGGCGCAGTTTCGCTAGGCCATCCCCTAGGGATGAGTGGCGCCAGAATATTGATGTCGTTAATCACCGTGTTGAAACAAAATAATGCCAAACTTGGCGCTCTGGGTATTTGTAACGGAGGTGGTGGTGCAGGTGCTATGGTGATTGAGAATTTATAAAAAATCTTAACCCAATAATCTTCAGTATGCTGTATTAATATTTTGTCTATTTCTGCATACTGAAGATCTCCGTCTAACGACCAATGTCTATAAATTAATCGACTAATGAACGAAAATATCGCTTATGCTTTAATGTATTTGACCATAGCTCCACTGCGTGTCGAGCCCAATCATAGAAGCGAGATGAGTTCGCAGGTGCTTTTTGGAGAAGCACTTGTCATCAAAAAATATCAAGATGATTGGGCTTTTGTGGAAATAGCTCAAGATACGTATCAAGGGTGGATAGAAAAGTCACAACTTACCGTGATATCCAAGGAATATTTTGAAAAATACCAATCTCAAGAAAAGGTAAAATTAGTTAGTGACTTTTGGGAAAACCAAAAGTTGAAATTACGGCTTATAAAAGGTAGTACTTTACCTTCTTATCAGGATCAAACTTTTACTTATAAAAATTCTCAAAAAGTCCCCATAAAAACATCGGTCATTAAAGGTGTAAAAGATAGAGGTAGTCTTGTAGAAACGGCCATACTATATTTAGGCGCCCCTTATCTATGGGGAGGTAAAACCATGATGGGTATTGATTGTTCAGGTTTTAGTCAAATAGTATATTTTCTCAACGGCGTACAAATAGCCCGTGATGCATCACAACAAGCTGTACAAGGTGTCCATGTTCCATTTTTACAAGAGGCTCAGGCCGGAGACCTGGCATTTTTTGATAATGAAGAAGGAAATATCACCCATGTAGGTATCCTACTATATGATGGGCAAATCATTCATGCTTCCCATGGCCGAGTAAAAATCGACAGGATAGATCAGGAAGGTATTTTAAATGAAGAACTCATGCGCTATACACATAAATTGAGGCTAATCAAATCTTATTTATAAGCCCTATTGGTTGACTGCTTTAATCGATTCTGTAAAATTATCCAAGTCATTCCCATTTACAATGAGGTGAATGGCTTCGTCAGTAATTTTTTCTGCATTTTTTACGGGAAAGCCCAAACCTACTGCCAACCTTCTTACCAATTTTACCTCGTCCAGTTTGATCTCATCATCCGAAAAAATCATACGTGTAAAATTGTATAATTGTTCAATACGGTCATTATAATCAAGTGGTGAATCAATAGGATATATATTTGGATTCTCTAATATTTTGACATACTCTTCATCAGATATTCCCAGTTTAATAGCCATTCTGTTTAGGAATTCTAACTCATGCTTCTCCATATTACCATCTGCAAAAGCTATATTAACAAGAGCGGCAAAATAAGATTTAGCCTTTTGGTGCTCTCCACTGGTAAAAAGATCTAATAATGACATAAATTTTATATTTTATTATCTAGTGCAAAATTACGCTTTTTTTAATTTTTTATAAACTTACCATAGACTTTTCTTAATTTTGCAAACTTCTTTAATCTAAGTCACAGATAATGAAAAAAATACGTTTGACCAAAGAGTTCTATTTTGAATCAGGGCATGCCTTATACGGATACGACGGTAAGTGTAAAAACATTCACGGACATAGCTATAAGCTAGCCGTTACCGTTTTGGGTGAACCTAATTCTGAAGTAGGTCATTTCAAACTCGGCATGGTGATAGACTTTGGAGACCTAAAAAAAATTGTAAAAGCTGAAATCGTAGATATCTTTGACCATGCTACAATCTTTAACAACAATACACCCCACAAAGAACTGGCTAAAACCTTAGCGGACAAAGGTCAACGCGTCATTTTGGTAAATTACCAACCCACCAGTGAGATGATGTTGTTGGATTTTGCAGAGCGTATCAAAGCTAAGCTTCCTAAAGAAGTAGCCCTTCATAGCTTAAAACTTCATGAAACCGGTACTTCTTATGCTGAGTGGTATGCTGAGGATCAAGAATAATTAGTTTCACCGAAATAAACATATAATTCCTACTTGCCCATATTAAAATAATCTCTAAATTTGCAGTCCAATTTTTGGAGGAATGGCAGTCCCGAAGCATCGGGAGGTCGAATGCAGCAGAAGTAACATATTTTAGGAGGAATGGCAGAGTGGTCGAATGCGGCGGTCTTGAAAACCGTTGTACCGCGAGGTACCGGGGGTTCGAATCCCTCTTCCTCCGCTTAGAGAATGAAAAATCATTCTAAAATTTAAAAAAGTCGCAGAAGTTTACTTCTTTGCGACTTTTTTATTTTTAGATCATTTGAAACTATCGTTTCATATGATTTTTCATTTTGACCTCACGTTATAAGGGATGTTGGAACAACAATCCCTCTTCCTCCGCAAAGAAAATCCCATAGCGAAAACAACGGGATTTTTTTATTTATTAGAAAAGCCTAAAAACTCATTATCCCATTCCACTTTTGCTATTCTTATGGTATAGGCTTGATACCATTCTTCTCTCCCCCTTTTTTTAGCAAGGATATGATCCATGTTTTTACGCCAAATGTCAATTGACTCCAAATCTCTCCAATATGAAACAGAAATTCCCAATCCATCTCTGATAGATTCTTCCCCTAGATAGCCCGGAATGTCTTTTGCCAAAGCCATCAAATTTTGATTGGTTTCTTGATAATATTTAACATGATCCCGAAGAATGGATGTGAATATTACAGCGTAATAGGGTGGTTTAAGTTTTCCTAGTAAATTCAAAGCTATTCAATTTCTTCATAATCGATATACTCACCATGGTTACTTTTATTTTCCTGCTCTTTTTTAGGAACTTTAGTGATGCTAACTTCTCCTTCAGGGGCTTGAGGCTGTTGTGCTTCATATTCTTTTCTCACACGATCTTCCATCTTATTTATAGTTCGTTTCACGAATAAAGGAAATATATATCTCATCAGAAATTTAAATCCATAATAAACGATCAAGAGAATTAGAATGGTTTTTAATAATCCGGTCATAGAGGCTTCTATCATTATTTTTAGATTATGTCACAAAAGTATTAAATCTATTAATAATTCTATAAAACAATCATAGTTAAAGTATTGTAAATTAGTGATAATTAATATGTAGGCTTTTGGTAACTTTCGTAACAAAAATATATTACTTTTATTTTTTCAATGCAACAATTGTTTCTTTTATTTAGAATAATTCTAAATAAATTTGCACTATAAAATCAATTTAATGAAGTTACTTAAAAACATATTTTTCTTTTACAAAGAAGGCTTTAAAAATATGTCGACTACAAGCAAGAGACTTTGGCTGATAATTTTCTTAAAACTAATAATCATGTTTGGTGTTTTAAAAGTATTTTTCTTTAAAAATTATCTAAATGAACGTTACGAAACCGACACTGAAAAAATAGAACACATCTCTGACGAACTAACTAAAATCCCTAACAAATAATGAGAATACTAATACTTGGAGGGGGATTTGCCGGACTTGAAGCAGCCATAAAGCTCAAAAAATATAAATACGAAGTCACATTGATTTCGGATAGAGATTATATGTTTATTTATCCGGTATCTATATGGATTCCTGTAGGCAAAAGGAGTTTTGAAGATACCCAACTTAAGTTATCCGATTTAGCAAAAAGACATGATTTTAAAGTCATCATCGATAAGATCACTAAAATCGAAGCGCAGAAAAATGTAATTCATACAGCTACGAAAAGTTTTGAATTTGATTATTTGTTCATTGCATTAGGTATGGGTAAATACCCAATTCCCGGATTAGAGTTTACACATTCAATTTGCGGTAAACCGGAGGAGTCTACAATTATCAAGAAAAAAATTGAAAACTTAATTGCTAAAGGTAGCGGACATATTACGGTAGGCTTTGGTGGTAACCCCAAAGATCCCACAGCAACAACTGTAAGAGGTGGCCCCGCTTTTGAGCTCTTATTTAACATTAGTGTCATGCTGAAAGAAAAAGGCTTACAAGATAAATTTAAGCTTACTTTCTATGCACCCATGGCCGAACCGGGGAAACGAATGGGAAATACGGCATTTACTAAAATGGATAGTTTTTTTAAACGATATAAAGTACATACCCATTTTGGTAAAAGTATTAAAGAATTTACACAAAATGCTATTCTTTTTGCTGACGACATCCTAATGAATACTGATCTAAACCTCTTTATTTCAGGAGGAGATGGCCTTAAAATCATCAAAGAATCTGACCTCCCTCAAAATGAAACCGGTTTTATAGAAATAAATGAAATGTGTAGAGTTGAGGGGCACAAAAATATATACGCCATAGGTGATGCGGCAGCCATTATTGATCACCCCTGGGCGGCTAAACAAGGACATGTTGCTGAGGTGATGGCAGATATAGCCACTTATAATTTCAACAACAAGATAAAACACAAAGGTAAAAGAAAAAGTTACTGGGAAAAACTCCATATTATATGCGTGATGGACAGCGGAGACGGGGCAGCTTTTGTAATGAGAACCGCCAAAAAAGAAATTATAATACCTTTACCAATAGTAGGACATTGGCTCAAAAAAGCCTGGGGATGGTACTATAAAAAATCTAAAATGAAACGCATGTTTAGAATACCGGGGATGTAATGAACAAATAAAACAATTATTTAATATTAAATATTTATATAATGGAATCAATAGATTGGAGTTTAATTAATTGGTCTAGAGCCCAATTTGCACTTACTGCCATGTATCATTGGATATTCGTTCCGCTGACATTGGGTATTACTTTTATCATAGCTTTTATGGAAAGTATCTATGTTAAAACACAGGATCCAAAATGGAAAGAAATTACCAAGTTTTGGATGGGTGTTTTTGGTGTCAACTTTGCTATTGGTGTAGCCACAGGAATCATACTGGAGTTTGAGTTTGGAACAAACTGGTCTAATTACTCATGGTTTGTAGGTGATATTTTTGGAGCACCCTTGGCAATTGAAGGAATTATGGCCTTCTTTATGGAATCTACTTTTATCGCCATCATGTTTTTTGGATGGAATAAAGTGAGTCAAAAAGTACATTTACTATCCACTTGGCTTGTCGCAATTGGATCTAACCTATCAGCACTATGGATCTTAGTTGCCAATGGCTGGATGCAAAACCCCATAGGTATGCATTTCAATCCTGATACCATGCGTAATGAAATGGACAATTTCTGGGAAGTGCTTTTAAACCCTGTTGCTGCCAATAAATTTGTACATACTTTAGTGTCGTCATATATAGTTGCAGCCGTTTTCGTAGCCGGGATCAGTGCGTGGTATTTACTTAAAAACAAAAATGTAATTTTAGCTAAGCGATCTATCATCATTGCTTCGGTTTTTGGTTTAGCCGCTTCTTTAGCTACATTCCTTACCGGTGATGAGTCCGCTAGAGTAGTTGCCAAATACCAGCCTATGAAATTGGCTGCTATGGAAGGTCTTTATGATGGACAACAAAGTGCTCCACTGATAGCTTTAGGCCTGTTTGGTGAAAGAGATCCTCAACAACCTAACAAGGAAAATTTTGCACTGGAAATTGAAATTCCTAATGCGCTCTCCTATCTGGCGTTCCTTGATCCGGACGCATTTGTACCAGGTATCAGAGATCTGGTTCACGGTAATAAAAAGCAAAATATTCCATCTTATGAAGAACGCATAGCGCTAGGTAAAAAATCAATAGATGGGTTAGCAGCATATAAAAAAGCAAAAAAAGCCGGTGATGAAGTAGCCGCTGCCAAAAACCTGAAGATTTTTGAAGATAATTTTGAACATTTTGGCTATGGTTATTATTTTGGAAAAGATCCTCATTTATTAGTACCTAATGTGAAAATGAGCTTTTATTCATTCCACACCATGGTTATCTTGGGCACACATTTCCTTATTCTATTTATACTACTCGTTTACTTCATGTATAAAAATAAACTTCCCAAAATGAGATGGTTATTATGGATAGCTGTATGGACCATACCTTTGGCTTATGTGGCAACAGAAGCAGGATGGGTAGTCGCAGAAGTAGGAAGACAACCATGGGTAATTCAAGATCTAATGCCCAATCTTGTAGCAGTATCTAAAATTGATACTTATAGCGTGCAAATTACATTTTTCTTGTTTCTTGTTGTATTTACCATACTACTTATAGCAGATATTAAGATTATACTCCATAAAATAAAAAAAGGAAATAAACATTAAAAATGCATCATCATGTTTGAACAATTATCATATTTACAATTACAGCAATATTGGTGGGCAATTATCTCACTATTAGGAGCTTTATTAGTTTTTCTATTATTTGTACAAGGCGGTCAAACGCTAATTTACAGTATAGGTAAAACAGATGACGAACGAAAAATTATTATTAATATACTAGGTAGAAAATGGGAATTTACTTTTACTACCTTGGTTACTTTTGGCGGAGCATTCTTTGCTTCTTTTCCACTTTTTTATTCAACCAGTTTTGGTGGTGCTTATTGGGTATGGATGGCCATTCTCTTTGCATTCATTATTCAAGCGGTTTCATACGAATACCGAACGAAAGTAGGTAATTTTTTGGGTGCCAAAACCTATGAAATATTTTTATATATTAACGGTCTTTTGGGTAGTATTTTATTAGGTACAGCTGTATCTACATTCTTTACCGGTTCTCAGTTTTCAGTAAACAAAATGAACATCGTAGACTTTGAGAACACAGGTTCGTCGATTATATCTGCCTGGCAAACTCCATTCCATGGTTTAGAAGCTTTATGGACACTTGAAAATTTGGCATTTCTACAAAATATCACTCTAGGATTAGCCGTTTTTTTCTTAGCCAGAACATTGGCTTTACAATATTTTATTAAAAGTATTGACCACCAGGAGTTAGTTAATCGAAGTAAACAAAAATTAAAAATTAATGCCGCAATATTTTTGGTTTTCTTTTTGTTTTGGTTTATAAGACTTTTATTGCTTAAGGGTTTTGCAGTAAACCCGGAAACAAAAGAAGTTTTTCTGGAAACGAATAAGTATCTGCATAATTATCTGGAAATGCCAGTTGTACTAATACTACTACTCATTGGGCTCATTGGAGTACTTTGGGGTTTATACCGTAGCCTTTTCGCAAGTTCTGAAAATGGTATTTGGTTTACTGGGATTGGCACGGTGCTCACTGTTTTGACTTTATTTTTTGTTGCAGGTTATAACAATACTGCTTTCTATCCGTCTACTTTTAACCTACAAGATTCACTTACAATAGAAAATGCATCGTCCAGTAAATTTACTTTGATAGCGATGAGTTATGTCTCCTTAATGGTGCCTTTTGTGTTAGCATATATTGTTTACGCTTGGCGTAAAATGGATGCCAGTAAGATATCACAAGAAGAAGTCAACGCTGATGGGCACGCATACTAATTATTAAAACCTATAAATTTAAAGAATATGTACATTAAAGAAATACTCACCTATCTCGGATGGCCTTTTTTTATATATCTAACCTACAAGTTATCGCTTTGGGCTATTAGAATTTATGAAAAAAAGTACCCTATAAATGAATCGGTTGAAAAAACTGAAAACCTTAATTAATTGATATTTGATAAGTTGCCTTTATTTTGTTAATCAATGAAGGCAACTTTTTTTTAAACTAATCTATCATGAAAATAGCCATTCCAACCAACGACCGCAAACACATAGCCAAACGTACAGGCCGAGCTAAAGAGTTTGCTATTTATGAGGTTAAAAACAAAGAGGTTAATGACGTTCAATATTTAACTAATACACACAAGCATGAGGATGATCATCACCACGGACACGGACATGGACACGGACATGGACACGGACACAATCATGGCAAACACTCCCACCGCGAAATCATCGATCTTTTGAAAGGAATTGACATTTTCTTGGTCGGACATATTGGTAAATACTTCAAAGCTGAAGTTATTGAAGCTGGCATTAATTACAAAATGGTCAAAGGAGAAAGTATTAAAGAAATTATTAACACCTATTTAAGCAATATATAAATTTCAACAAGTTATAAGTTTTAAATATTTTTAATATTTTTGTTCAATATATTTATATCTATGTTGAACAATATAAAAAATCAATTTTCCATCAGTGACTTTGAAAACTTATCCGGGATCAAAGCTCATACGATAAGGATATGGGAAAAACGTTATGATCTGTTTAATCCCACAAGGCATGGAAATAATGAAAGGTTATATGATATTGAGGACTTAAAAAAGTTACTCAATATCAGTTTTTTAAATAATAACGGATGGAAAATATCTAAAATAGCCAAACTCAAACCCATAGAACTTCAAGCTACTGTCAAAGAATTAACTTTCGGTGATCTTATGAAAAATGAAGCCATTAAGCAATTCCAATTGGCCATGTTTAGTTTTGATGTACAATTGTTTAATGCCACCTATTTCGGTTTACTGCAACAGTACAGCTTTAGGGAAATATTTCAAGAAGTATTTATACCGCTTCTGGATATGATAGGATTTCTTTGGCAGACTAACACGATCTCTCCTGCTCACGAGCATTTCATCTCTCAATTAATTGAAAATAAATTACATATCAATATTGAAAAAACACAAAGTTCTATTCCTAACAAAAATAAAACCTTTGTTTTATTCCTCCCTGAGAATGAAATACACAATTTAGGGCTTCTTTATATTCAATATGAACTGATTCTAAAATCATATCACACTATCTTTTTAGGGCATAGCATACCGCTTTGTGACCTGCAGAAAGTTCAGAAAATCTTTAAGCATACCGTTTTTGTTACACAGTTTATTGTGAACCCTCCGGGAGATCAAATTCATGATTACCTGGATAAAATCTACCAAAAATTATTACAAAGTAGTGATAGTGAATGTTGGGTAAGTGGACAAAAGACCAATGAAATAGATTTAAACCTTGTAAAACCGAAAATTAAGGTCTTCAAAAATATTAAAGATTTGTTAAATAATATATGATTTAACTTTTTTGTTTAACTTTTTTGTATTTTTGTTAAACATGAAAAAAGTTAACATCATAGGATCCGGTTTTTCTAGTCTCGCTTCTGCAGCCTACATGGCTAAAGCAGGGTACGAGGTAAATGTATTTGAAAAAAACAATTACTTGGGGGGCCGTGCTCAAGTTTTTCAAAAAAACGGCTTCACCTTTGATATGGGCCCTACCTGGTACTGGATGCCTGACGTATTTGAATCTTTTTTTCAGGATTTTGGAAAACAACCTAATGACTTTTACAAAATAGAAAAACTAAATCCGGCCTATCGAGTTTACTTTGAGAAAAACGACTATATTGATATATCAGCTTTTTTATACGAAATCATTGAAACATTTGATAAAATTGAGAAAGGAAGTGGTAAAAAATTAGAAAAGTACATTACGCAAGCTGCAAATAACTATAACATAGCCATCAAAGATCTGGTATATAAGCCTGGGATCAGTCCCTTTGAATTGGTGAATTTGGACACCATGAAAAGGTTGCCACTTTTCTTTAGTAGTATCAGTAAAAAAATTCATCAGAAATTCAAAAACCCTAAACTAAGGCAAATCCTAGAATTTCCAGTTCTGTTTTTAGGTGCCAAGCCTACTAATACCCCAGCATTTTATAATTTTATGAACTATGCAGACTTTGGTTTAGGCACCTGGCATCCCAAAGGTGGAATGAGTGCAGTCGTAAAAGGTATGGTTGAATTAGGCAAGGAATTGGGAGTAAAATACCATATTAATCAGGAAGTAAAAGGATTTGAGATCGAAAAAGATAAAGTAGTGGGTATTAATACTAAAACCGACTATTTCCCTGCTGATATTTTTATTAGTGGTGCAGATTACCATCATACTGAACAACTTCTGCCAGAGCACTTCCGTAGGTATTCAGAAAAATATTGGTCAAAGAAAACTTTTGCGCCATCCTCACTATTGTTTTACATTGCTTTTGACAAGGAATTAGACAATGTATTGCACCATACCTTATTCTTTGACACAGACTTTAAGAAGCATTCTGCAGAAATATACGACAGTAAAAAATGGCCTGAAAGTCCATTATTTTATGCTAGTTTCCCCGGAAAAACTGACCCTAGCATGGCTCCTAAGGGCAAAGAAACCGCTACTTTTTTAATTCCCATAGCACCGGGATTAAAGGACGAACCTGTGACAAGATTAAAATATCTGGACATGGTACTGAACAGGCTAGAGAAATTAACAGGACAAACTGTGAAAGATCATATTCTGTTCTACAGATCTTATGCAGTTAATGATTTTATTGAAGACTACCACTCTTATAAAGGAAATGCCTACGGTTTAGCCAATATTTTAAAACAAACTGCATTCTTGAGGCCAAAAATTAAGAATCATAAATTAAAAAATCTGTATTTCTCCGGCCAGTTAACTGTTCCCGGCCCTGGTGTTCCACCGGCATTGATATCTGGAAAGATTGTAGCTGACCATATCCTAAAAACTACTAACTAAAAATTACAAAAATGAAAGCTTTATTTGATCAAACCTCTGAGCGGATCAGTCAGGTTGTTACCAGAAAGTACAGCACCTCCTTTTCACTTGCTGTCAATTTATTAGCACCAAAAATAAGGAAAGACATTTATAATATTTATGCTTTTGTAAGATTGGCCGATGAGATTGTTGATAGTTTTCACGGTTTTGAAAAAGAAAGGCTCTTGGATAAATTTGAAGATGATTACTACGAAGCTTTCCAAGATGGCATCAGTTTAAATCCTGTATTGAATGCTTTTCAGCATACTGTCAAAAAAAACAACATTGATGATATTCAAATCCAGCACTTTTTAAAAAGTATGCGCCGTGATCTCACACAGAGCAACTATGATTCATATGCTGATTATCAAGACTATATTTACGGCTCAGCAGATGTAGTAGGCTTGATGTGCTTAAAAGTTTTTGTTCAGGGAGACCAGAAAAAATATGATGAACTGAAATTTTATGCCGAAAAATTGGGTTCTGCATTTCAAAAAGTGAATTTCTTACGTGATATAAAAGCTGACATAGAGCAACTCGACCGTAGTTACTTTCCCAATTTGAACCAATCGCAATTTAACCACGCAACTAAGCAACAAATTGTAAAGGATATTGAAAATGATTTTTACATAGCCCTCCAAGGTATCAAAAAGCTTCCGCTAGAGGCAAAATTAGGTGTTTACACAGCTTATCTTTATTATCGGAAATTATTGAAAAAACTCAAAAGGACACCTTATCATGAAATCATGCAAGCTCGTGTAAGGGTATCTAATACTATGAAAATAGGTTTATTAGCCCGGTCATTTGCAATTGTCAAACTTAATCTTTTGTAGTGATAAAAATTTCACTGTACATATTATTTTTGTTGAACTTACTTGTAACTCAAGCACAAGAACTGGAAAAACTTAGGCTGGAGTTCCCTTATATTGATGAGCAAGAGACAATGGTATTTCTGGAAAAAATAGATGAAAAAAAATCAGATTTAGCCCTCTTGTATAAAGGTGCATTGTACTTTTACAAATCAAAATATATAGGTTCACCTTTTCAGAAATACAAATTTTTCAAAAAGGGAAAAGCACTGGTAAACGAAGCTTGTTCTAAACAGCCAGAAAATATTGAATACAGGTACATCAGGTTGGTTTTTCAACACCAATTACCTAATTTTTTAGGATTTAATAAAAACAAAAAAAGCGATCTGGACTTTTTTATCAAAAAATATCCTGAAGCGACTCATAAGCATAAAAAAAAGATGCTTAAAAACTTGTTGAAAATTAAGGACATTAAAATTACCTTAGCAAAACATTTAAACGATTTATCATGACTAGTTTACTTTATATTGCTATCACATTTGTAACATTTATCCTGATGGAAGGTGTTACTTGGCTGACACATAAATACGTCATGCATGGGTTTCTTTGGTATCTCCACGAAGACCATCACCAACCCAAATACACTTCGGTTTTTGAGAAAAACGATTTGTTTTTTGTCATTTTTGCCATACCCAGTATATTGCTGTTTTATTATGGTGTTCACCCTGCATTAAATTTCAAATTTTTTATTGGTCTGGGTATTTTATTTTATGGCATTGGCTATTTTCTCATTCATGATGTTATGATACACAGGCGTTTTAAATGGCTGGATGGTATAGACAACTGGTATTTAAATGCCCTGCGAAAAGGTCATAAGGTACACCACAAATATTTAACTAAAGAGGATGGGGAATCATTTGGTATGCTATGGGTTCCTTTACGTTTTTTTAGAGAAAAAAGAAAAGTTAATAAAGCAGTATGAAATACACATATCTTGTTGCCCTTATAGTATCTTTTAGTATTCCGTTTCTTTACAGTTTTCATCCCAAAATGAGGCTGATCAGATGGTGGAAACCAGTTTTAGCAGCTATGAGTATCACCGCTGGTTATTTTCTGATATGGGATGTTTTTTTTACCAAAAATGGCTATTGGGGATTTAATGATAAATATATTTCCGGTATTAAAATTTTACACTTACCCATTGAAGAATGGCTTTTTTTCTGGTTGATTCCCTTTGCCAGCCTGTTCATACACTATTCACTTCAATATTTTAAACCCAACTTGCTAATTTCGATTAAGCTTACGAAATTAATTAGTATATTTCTCATTATTGGAGTGCTAATCTTAGTAGGTCTCAATTATAATAAAGCTTATACCTTGATCAATTTTTCAACTTTTTTAATAATCCTACTAATAGCACTAATTTTCAAACCACAAATACTGCGGCGCTTTTATCTCGCCTTTTTAATCATTTTGATTCCATTCACCTTAGTCAATGGCTTGCTTACCGGAATGTTTACAACAGAACCTGTAGTTTGGTACAATGACCTTGAAAATTTAGGTGTGCGTTTTATCAGTATCCCGGCAGAAGATTTTGGATATACTTTTAGTATGTTGTTAATGAGTTTGTTATTGATCGATCGTTTTACACAAATTCATTGGAAAAATAATTAATTTATGAAAAATAGAATTTTAAAGTCAGCTACTGTATTCTTATTCTTTTTGGGTTTAAACCTTTTTTCCCAAACCGGTAAATTGTCCGGGACAGTGTTTAGTGCTTCTGATAACCAACCACTCGCTTTTGCTGATGTAGTCTTACAAAACACCAATTATTATACTACTACAGATAAGGAGGGAAAGTTTAGCATAGAAAATATCAAACCCGGCATCTACAACCTGCAAGTGAGTTTTTTAGGTTTTCAAACCTATACGCTTAGCGAGCTGACTATCAATAATATAAGAAGTCAATATTTAGACATTTATCTCAAAGAAAATTTAGCCCAGTTGGATGAAGTAGTCATCAAAACTTCTGCTTTTCAACGCAAAGCCGAAAGCCCGGTGAGTGCCAGCAGTATTGGCGTGACAGAAATTATGCGTAGCCCCGGTGCCAACCGTGATATTTCCAGTGTGATACAGAATTTGCCCGGTGTAGCCACGACCAGTGCCTTTAGAAATGATTTGATCGTTCGAGGGGGAGCACCCGGCGAAAACCGCTTTTATATGGATGGGATAGAAATCCCCAACATCAACCACTTTGCCACGCAGGGCTCATCCGGCGGGCCGGTAGGTATGATCAATGTGAACTTCATTAATAATGTGAATTTTTATACAGGTGCTTTCCCTGTATCCCGAGGAAATGCATTGAGTTCAGTAATGGATATTTATACCAAGAATGCCAATCCTGATAAACTCTCCGGAAATATCACCATTGGTTCTTCTGATTTTGGTCTGACCATAGATACACCCACAGGTGAAAACTCCGGTATGCTACTTTCTGCCAGACGCTCTTATTTACAATTTTTATTTGAGCAACTGAAACTTCCGTTCTTACCGATTTACAACGATTTTCAATATGTCCATAAATTTCAATTTGATGATAAAAACCAGTTGAAAATCATAGGCTTGGGAGCCATTGACAACTTTGAACTCAACACAAAAGTCAATGAGGGCGTTACAGATGAAGCTGTCTTAAAAAGAAATAATTATATCCTAAACAATATCCCCAAATTTGAACAATGGAACTATGCCATAGGTGCCAATTGGAGACGAAATACTACCCATGGGTATCATCAAACCGTTTTGAGCCGTAACATGCTGAATAATACTTCCAATAAATACAGATACAATATTGAAACGGAAGAAAATAAATTACTCGACTACCAATCACAGGAAATTGAGAACAAATTGCGTTATGAATACCACTATACCGACGGACGTTGGAAATGGTACACGGGTCTAGGTTGGCAATATGTAAAATACAATAACAAAACTTTCCAACAGATCAATATTGGCGATTTGATCACCAACGTCAATATTGACTCGGAATTGAGCTTACAAAAATATGCACTGTTTGCACAGGTCAATCGTAGTTTTTTGAAAGACAAGCTAGATGTATCACTTAGCCTGAGAAGCGATTTTAACTCTTATTCGGCAAAGATGGCCAATCCTTTGGAACAATTGTCCCCCCGATTGGCAATATCCTATAATTTTAATAATCAACACACACTATCGGGGAGTATTGGAAATTACTTTCAATTACCGGCCTATACTGTTCTTGGCTATAAAGATGATAACGGTAATTTGATCAATAAAGAAAATGACGTCACCTATATCAATGTTTGGCAATATGTAAGTGGCTATAGTTGGACACCTACCGATTATTTTCAACTTAAAATGGAAGGTTTTTATAAGAAATATGACCAATATCCCTTTAGTGTTTTAGACGGCATTTCTTTGGCCAATCTAGGTAGTGATTACGGGGTGATTGGGAATACGGAAGTTATTTCTAATGCTAAAGGGCGCAGTTATGGTTTTGAAATATCAGGTACGCAAAAGCTGACCAAAAAGATCTTTGGCAGTTTCACATATACCTATGTGCGAAGTGAATTTGAAAACAATGATGATAAATACGTGGCTTCAGCTTGGGATAACCGGCATATCTTTAATGTGTTAGGCGGCTACAAATTCAGTAAAGACTGGGAGTTAGGATTAAAATTCAGGTTTTTGGGAGGTGCTCCTTTTACGCCTTTTAACACACAGGTCTCGGCTTTAAAAACAGTTTGGGATGTAAACCAACAAGGTGTGTTGGATTACACTAATCTTAATACGGAAAGATTAAAAGCTACCCATGGGCTGGATCTAAGAATTGATAAAAAATGGTACTTCAACAAATGGGCATTGGATCTCTATCTCGATGTGCAAAATGTCTATGCTGCTGTTGTGGAAAACCCTCCCTATTTCAGCGTAATTTATGATGAACAGGGCCTTCCACTCCCTTCTGAGTCAGACCCTAACAGCTACCGATACGAATTGATAGAAAACGAAAGCGGGAATGTATTACCCTCTATTGGTATTACCGTGGATTTTTAAACAAAGCTATTATAATGTTTTCCAAACTTATATTGTTTGGAAAACTTAAAAACCCAAAGGTTTCGAAAACCTTTGGGTTTTTAAGTTCTTTTAATGATCTGTTTCGCTCTATGCTTCATGCACCACTATCTCAGAAGTAACTTCCACCACTTTTTTGTAAACTGCACTCACCCCACAATAACGATCTTCAGATAGAGAAACCGCTTTTTCCAACTTAGCCATAGGCAGGTCATTTCCCCAAAACTCATAGGTAACGTGCATACTGGTAAATTGCTTGGGGTGATCATCTGTTAATTCACCGGAAACCGACACGTCAAAGTCTTTGACATCCACCCGCATTTTTTTAAGAATTGATATCACATCCATAGCAGTACAACCGGCTAATGATAACAACATAAAGGGTTTAGGCCTGGGGCCTCTGTCTTTTCCACCAACTTTTTCATCTGCATCAATCACTATTTTGTGGCCATTCACTTCACCCTCAAACGCCATGGTATCCATCCAACTCACTTTTACTTTACTAGTTGACATATTTATCTGTTTTAATTTAAATCGATGCAAAAATAAGCATAAATAAAATCTGACAAAATCTTATATATTTGCTGTCATATTTAAGCACATTAACTAGAATTTTTAAGATGAAATCATTTTTATTGTGGGTACTGTCCGTTTTATTAATGCTAATAGCTATTTTTTACCAAAGAAGTACCGGGCCTACCTATCCGGTTAAAGGTAAATTTGAAAATAATGGTGAAACCTATAAATACAAACTATTACGTTCCCACGAAACTACCGAGGGTGCTCCTATTGCTTTACCAAATATCCAGAATGTAGATTTCCAAGCCGATTTACACTACAAGCGTTACCAAACAAACGATAGCATCCATCATCTACCATTTGTGTTGGAAGGTGAGAAATTAATCGCAGCTTTACCCGTACAACCGGCAGCCGGGAAAATGGAATATTACATCACCGGAAAATTGGACGAAAAAACTTTTCGTATTCCCGAATCAAGTCATGACAGCATCATTTTAAGATATAAAGACCCGGTTCCTAATGGAGTACTAATCCCGCATGTTTTCTTTATGTTCTTTGCTGTATTATTTGGCATTAGAGCCGGATTAAGTGCTTTATTCCAAACTGAGAATATGAGAAAATGGGTGATCGTCTCACTTATAGGCATGTCTATTGGAGGGATGGTATTAGGCCCTATAGTGCAAAAACATGCTTTTGGAGAGTATTGGACAGGATTCCCTTACGGTGGTGATTTTACTGATAACAAAACCTTGATCCTTTGGCTCACCTGGGTGATCGCATTGATCCTGATTGGTGTCAAACAAAAGAAAAAAGAAACCAAAAGCCGCATCATTGTATTAGTAGCAGCCATTGTGATGACTATTGTGTATTTGATTCCACACAGTATGGGCGGCTCTACACTGGATTATGATAAAATAGATCAGGGAATAGATCCAACAGAAGCTATCAAAACCGGAGCTAACTGAATCCTGCCTATATACATATTGTCGTTGTTCACCTTCCCGTAGTATTAAGTTTTTTGGTAGCCTACACCGGTTTGAGAAGCCTTTTATCGCAAAAAGAAGTTTACAAAAAATATTTTGATTACCTGAGTATACTTATGGCTATCACAGCCTCTATAGCTTATTTTACTGGGCCGGGGACAGCAGATTGGCTTCAAAATTTAAGCCAAACTTTTGATAAAGAACTTATCGAAAACCATGCGCTTCTGGGGCGATTTGCTTTCATTGCCGCCATATTAACAGGACTCTTAGGATTGATGAATCGTGTACAAAAAAATGAAGAAGGACATCCGGTTAAAACACTATATTTCTTACAGTTTATCCTTGTCATTCTTAGTTTAGGTCTATTTATTTACACAGCTCATTTGGGAGGAGCCATCCGTAGGCCGGATTTGTGGTAATTTACCATAAAATAATTGTAGTTTTGTATTATGGTGGGTTCTAAAAATTCATTTGCATCAAAATTTTCAGAGTATTTTATAGACCATGAATCCCGAAGCTTCGGGATTGAAGCACTATTAAGATAATATAAAATTTTTTAAAGCAACATATGGAATGCTCTAAAAACCAATATGGAACAAAAAGTAAAAACAATCTACTTCGTTAAAATTTTATTGAAATAACTATGGCTATTTCAAAAAATTTGTGCCTTGTATCTTATTCTTTATTTTTGTTTTTTGAAAGAAATGAATTTTTAGAACCCACCATAAGAAAACCTAAATAAGATGCGATTTTTTACTGCTTTTTTTATCCTGTTCTTAAGCTTAAAAATTTCAGCTCAGTATACAGAAGTCATCAACTCAAAAAGGCCTGGCTTCTCCGAAAGTCCTTTTGGAGTAGGTAGTAAAGTTTATCAATTTGAAAGTGGCATTTTTTACTTGAAGGACGATCATCCCGAATTTTTCAGATTACACAAATCTCTAGGAACAGATCTTTTCTTTAGAACAGGCTTCATTTCCGAAAAATTGGAGATTAATGCCAACCTGATTTTACAAAAAGATAAAATTGCCCAGAATTTACTTATAGATGATTATGGCATAAAAGGTGGCATAAGTAGTTTAACTATTGGGGGGAAGTACCTTTTTTACATGCCCACTTATAAAGATCCTTCCAAGGAGATACGTAGTTGGAAAGCCAAGATGGCTTTTGATTGGAAAAGATTGATACCTTCGGTGGGATTGTATATCGGATTAAATACTAATCTACTTAGCCATGACTATAAAAAACCAAGTATCAGCCCAAAAGCGAGCCTATTGCTTCAAAATGATTTCTCAGACGACCTTAAATTAATCACCAATGTTGTTGGAGATTATTTGACTATCAATGAAAATAGAAGTTTAGGATATATCACCACGCTTACTTATGCCATAACCCCCCAATTTTCAATTTTTGGGGAGCATCAAGGCACCTATACTAAATACACAAAGAACTATAGCTTGGGAGGCGGTGTAGCCTATTTATTTAGTAAAGACCTACAATTAGATCTGCATGCCCGAAACAATTTGCAACTAGACTATTTTAATTTGTATGCTAATATTGGGCTTTCATATCGTATTGATAATCATAAAGATAGACTTATTAGAAGTAAATCCTCAAAGGATTTAAGTAATGACATAGAATACAAAAAAGAGCCATTCCTAAAAAGAATATTTAAAAGCAACAAACGCCGTGGGAAACCACCCCGGGTTAAAAACTATCGTAGGTCAAGAACCCGCTCTAAGTCGACCGAGACAAAGGGAACCAAAAGGAGAAATAAGGAGGATAATACTGCAAAAGAACCCCGAAAACGAAGAAGTAGAAGAAGCCGTAATTCAGATAACAACTAACTTGTATGCAACTTTTCTTTAATGATACTATTGGAGTTGAGACCTCTCATTTTATTTTTGATGTAGCTGAAAGTAGGCATATCTCTAGGGTCTTAAGAAAACAAGTAGACGATAATATCCATATTACCAATGGAAAAGGGATACTTTTTACAGCCAGAATTTCGAGTATTTCTGATAAAAAATGTGAAGTTGACATTATACATTATGAAGAAAAAGAATTAAATAGAAACTACCTCCTAAGACTTGCTATTGCACCCACCAAAAACATGAATCGTATGGAGTGGCTGGTAGAAAAAGCTACTGAAATAGGCATTGATCAAATTATTCCTGTAAAAACGAAACACTCTGAAAGAAAACAACTAAAACCCGAAAGGTTGAAAAAAATTTGTATCAGCGCTTTAAAACAATCCTTGCAATTTCATATGCCTGCAATTCAGGAAATGATACCATTTTCTGATTTTATCACATCAGATCAAGTGAAAAAAACATCACATAAATATATAGCAGTTTGTGATCAATTAGATGAGGAAAAAAACAATCAATATCTCTTTGACCTTTTAAAACCAAAAAGTGATATATTGGTACTAATAGGTCCAGAAGGTGGTTTTGCCAAAGAAGAAATAGCTATGGCCATAAAAAATGCTTTCAAACCTGTATCTTTGGGGACACAACGTTTACGAACAGAAACAGCAGCATTGCTGACTGTAAGTGGGGTAAGCATTCAACTTAAATCTATAAGTAGGGATGAAAAATAGTTTGTTATTTATAGTGCTGGCAGTGAGTTACTTAGTAAACTCACAAGAAGTAGCTAGCTTGGAATACCAGGGTGGTGGTGACTGGTATGCTAACCCCACCGCTGTACCTAATTTGATCACATTTTGTAATGAACAAAACATCACCAATATTGACACAAAACCTCAATATGTAAAACCTGAATCCACAGATATCTTTAATTACCCCATCCTCTTTATTACCGGCCATGGCAACCTGTTTTTTGATGAGGAGGCTGTTGAAAATCTTAGAAATTATCTCACTTCAGGTGGTTTTATTCATATCTCAGACAACTATGGTATAGACCCTTATATCAGGCGTGAAATGGCCAAAATATTTCCTAATATCCCGTTTGTTGAAGTTCCCTTTGACCATCCCATTTACCACCAAACATATAATTTCGATAATGGTGTCCCTAAAATTCACGAACACGACGGTAAACCACCACAGGGTTTTGGCATTTTTTATGAAGGCCAGTTGGTTTGTTTTTACGATTACGAAAGTGATCTTAGTGATGGCTGGGAATCGCCTTCAATACACAATGACCCACCCGAAGTAAGATTACAAGCCTTACATATGGGTGCTAATATTATTCAGTTTGCTTTTAACAGGTAACTGAGTTTTTAATAACTTATTGATTTTCTGATATTAAAGATTGACATTTGCTCAATAAATGATTATATTTGAACAATCAAGTCAATTCCTATGAAAAAATATAGCTATACCTTGGTTCTAACCCTCACAGCTATTTCATTTATTGCTCAAAACTTTGTGTTAGAAAACAAGCAGTGGAATACTAAGTTGGTCGCACTCGGCATGAATGGGGTTCAAAGTACTACCGAAATTCATTTTATTGAAGGGGATTCTTTACATAATTCTGTACCTTATAAAAAACTTTGGATATCCGTTGATTCCCTGGAAACATCATCTTTACAAGGATTATTAAGAGAACAAAATAACATCGTTTACTTTAAACAGAACAATCAGGATGAAGGCATTTTATATGACTTTAATTTGGATATTGGAGATACCGCCGAAGTGATCAATCTGTTCACAGATATTACGTATCCCGTACCCATTGAAGTGATCAATAAAGAATTGGTTAATGTTAATGGAATTGACCGAATAAGATGGGAACTGGAATTTGACGGATACCCTGACCGTCATGAATATTGGCTGGAAGGTATTGGCAGCCTGAATGGACCTATCCATACAGCTTACTGGTATTATATGACATGTCCCGCTTGGACACTTTTATGCTATTATAATAATGAGGAAATTGAATACTTTAACGAAATTGAAAACACTTGTTATATCAATTCTTTAAACAATAGTGAAAACCTCATAGATAAGCCAATTATAATTAACCCAAATCCTGTTCATACAGGAAAGAACCTACATATTGACAGTTTACTACATATTACACAAATCCAATTATTTAATACGCAAGGGAAACTTCTGAAAACGTATCTAAATCCAGCTAAATTCATTTATATTTCTCATTTAAAAAGCGGTATATATATCTTAAAGATAATTAGTGATCCTAAGAAGTCTGAAACCCACAAACTTATTGTACTTTAATCATTGATGTTAATAAAAAAACGCAAATTAAAAGCGGAAAGAAGCTATTTTTTTTACTTTTAAAACTTCTAATTATTCACTTTAATAGTCGATAAATGTATTTGATTTTTGACGTTGAGACCACCGGTTTGCCCAAGCGATATGATGCACCCATAAGTGATCTGGACAACTGGCCTCGATGTGTGCAAATTGCCTGGCAGCTGCATGATGAATGGGGGACTTTACTGGAGTCAAAAGATTATGTCATCAAACCCGATGGCTTTGATATTCCCTATCAGGCAGAACAAATACACGGTATTTCCACCGAATTAGCAAATGAAATAGGGCGTGAGCTCGCTTATGTTTTAGACGAGTTTAACACGACTATTGAAAAATGCCAATTTATCGTTGGTCAAAATGTAGATTTTGATATTAACGTGACCGGAAGTGAGTTTTATCGAAACGGTATCCACACAAAACTTACAGAAAAACCCGTATTAGATACTTGTACAGAAACCACAGCCAAACTCTGTCAAATTCCCGGTGGAAAAGGCGGCAAATTTAAATTACCCACACTCAACGAATTACACAAGCATCTATTTGGAGAAAATTTTAAAGATGCCCACAATGCTGCAGCCGATGTAGAAGCCACCACACGTTGTTTTCTGGAATTGATTAGGAAAAGAGTATTTACAGTTCAAGAGTTACAAGCCACTCCTGATTATCCGGATGCCTTTATCCAACTTTATCCTGAACCCATTCAACCCATTGGTTTAAAGCATCATAACTTTAAGCTTGAAAGTGAAAAATTACGACAAAAAAAGAAGGAAAAAGTTGAAGATAGACAAAAAGATACCCAACTTTCTGAATTAAAAGATGTCGCTTTTTCGCACTTGCACAATCATTCGCAATTCTCTATTCTGGAATCTACCAGCAGTGTGCAGGATCTCATACAACAGGCCATTAATTATCAAATGCCAGCTGTAGCTTTAACAGATCTCGGTAATATGATGGGTGCTTTTCAATTTGTTGAAGAAATTGCTAAGTTTAATGCAAACATTGAAAAAGAAAACAAAAAGAAATTTTTAGCAGCCCAAAATGAGAAAATCATTGAGGAGGAAGGCCCGGATAATGAAAAAATTATTGCAATTGATCAATTGAAAGAGGATGAATTAGAAGAAATTGAGATCGACCTAACAGAAGCAAAAAGCCTAAATGTCGATTTGAAAAAAGGCTTTATACCTATCGTGGGAAGTGAGTTTTATATTTGTGAAAATCATCTTGATAAAAAACGCAAAGACAATGGCTTTCGAACAGTACTCCTCGCTAAAAATAAAAATGGTTACCGAAATCTTACAAAATTATCCTCTATATCTCATACTGAAGGCTTTTATTACGTGCCGCGTATTGATAAAAAATTATTACTTGAGTACAAAGAAGACCTCATCGTACTAAGTGGTAACCTACAGGGAGAAATTGCTTTTAATATCTTGAATGTAGGTGAAAAACAAGCTGAAGAAGCTTTACTTTGGTGGAAAGCGCATTTCAGAGATGATTATTATCTTGAAGTAATGGACCATGGATTAGACACCGAAAAACATGTCAATGAGGTCATTAAAGATCTAAGTAAAAAGCATCAAGTAAAAGTGGTGGCTACCAATGATACCTACTACCTGCAAGAAGAAGATGCAGAGGCCCAGGACATTTTGGTTTGCGTCAAAGAAGGCGAACAGCAGTCTACACCTAAAGGCCGTGGCCGTGGTTTTCGTAGAGGACTGGCCAATGACCAATACTATTTCAAGTCACCGGATGAAATGAAAGCGCTATTTGCCCATTGGCCGGAAGCGATTAAGAACATTGATGAGATTGTCCAAAAAATAGAAACCTATAGATTAGCTAGAGAAGTACTCTTGCCGAAATTTAGCATACCCGTTGAATTTGAAGTAGCAGAAGACAAAATAGATAATGGGGTACGAGGCGAACAAGCTTATCTAAAACATCTTACTTATCGGGGCGCCAAAAAAAGGTGGGGTGACATCACACCGGAGATTGAAGACAGACTGGAATTTGAATTAAAAATTATTGAAATTTCAGGCTACCCGGGTTACTTCCTCATCGTGCAAGACCTAATTGCTGAAGCCCGAAAGATGGGGGTATCGGTTGGCCCCGGACGTGGTTCGGCTGCCGGTTCTGCAGTGGCTTATTGCTTATGGATCACAAATATAGATCCCATAAAATACGATCTACTCTTTGAGCGTTTCCTCAATCCGGAACGTATTTCCCTTCCCGATATTGATATAGATTTTGATGATGAAGGTCGGCAAAAAGTGATTGACTATGTCACCAACAAATACGGTCAGGAAAATGTAGCCCAGATCATTACCTATGGTACTTTGGGGGCCAAATCCTCCATCCGTGATACCGGCCGTGTCATGGAATTACCCCTTCACGAAACAGATCGCCTCGCAAAGCTCGTTCCAAACATCAAACTCAACACCATTTTTCATGAAAATGAAAAAAATAAATCCAAGCTAAAAGGCCTGCGCAAAGATGAACAACTCAAAGTCAACGAGATAAAAAATATTGCTGATGGTGATGATCTGGAAGCCATTACCATACAACAAGCACAAAAAATAGAAGGTTCTATTAGAAATACAGGTGTGCATGCTTGCGGATTTATCATTACCCCCGAAGAAATTACCAATCTCATTCCCATAGCCACTGCGAAAGATACAGACATGTATGTCACCCAGTTTGACAATGCTGTTGTAGAGGATGCAGGCTTGCTTAAAATGGATTTTTTAGGTCTTAAAACTTTGAGTTTGATTAAAGACACCATTGAAATTGTAGAAGCCACCAAAGGTCAGAAATTAGACCCGGACAATTTTCCATTGAATGATGAAAAAACCTATGAACTCTTTCAAAAAGGGGAAACCATCGGCATCTTTCAGTTTGAATCCGAAGGGATGCGTAAGAGTTTGAAAGACCTCAAACCTACCGAATTTGCCGATCTCATTGCTATGGTTTCACTGTATCGGCCCGGGCCTATGGATTACATACCTCAATATGTAGAACGTAAACACGGCATTTCACAAATTGAATATGACCTTCCCGAAATGGAGGAAATACTTAAAGAAACCTACGGAGTAACCGTTTATCAAGAGCAGGTCATGCGACTATCCCAAATACTGGCAAACTTTACCAGAGGGGAAGCCGACAAGCTCCGTAAAGCTATGGGTAAAAAGCAAATAGCGGTCCTCAGTGCCTTAAAACCCAAATTCATTAAAAACGGACATGAAAACGGGCATTCAAAAGAGATCCTTGAAAAAATTTGGAAAGACTGGGAAAAATTTGCTTCCTATGCATTTAATAAATCACATGCTACCTGCTATGCATTTATCGCTTTCCAGACAGCATATCTCAAAGCACATTATCCATCAGAATTTATGGCTGCTACCTTGTCAAATAATATGAACGACATTAAAAAAGTCACCTTTTACATGGATGAATGTAAACATAGTGGTATTCCTGTATTAGGCCCTGATGTGAATGAATCCTGGTATAAGTTTGCCGTAAACAAAGAAGGAGCTATTCGCTTTGGGATGGGAGGTATCAAAGGGGTTGGCCAAGGAGCTGTTGAAAATATTGTGGCAGAAAGAAAGAAAAAAGGCAGGTTTAACTCCATTTTTGATTTTGCACGTAGAGTCGACCTTAGAGCCGTCAACAAACGCGTTTTTGAAGGCCTGGCATTAGCGGGAGGTTTTGACTCTTTTGAAAATATCAAACGCTCACATTTCTTTGCCATGGATGAAAGCGGTAAGGTGTTCATTGACAGATTAATACGATATGGCAACAGGGTGCAGGATGATGCTTCCTCTGCTCAAATGTCACTTTTTGGCGGACAGGATAATCAGAGTAATTTTCAGGAACCTTTGATCCCACAAGCCGAAGAATGGAATGTCATGGAAAAATTGAGTAAAGAAAAATCCGTGGTAGGGATCTTCATTTCCGGGCATCCGCTAGATGATTATAAATTTGAACTGACAAATTTCTGCAATGCCTCACTCAACCTACTGCAAGACCCTTTACAGCTTTTGAATAAAGAATTGCGTATAGGCGGTATTATTACTGATGTTAACCACCGCATCTCAAAAAATGGCAACGGCTGGGGGCAATTTACCGTAGAAGATTACACAGACTCATCAACTTTCAACATATTTGGCGAAGATTATCTGAAATTCAAACACTTCTTGATCGATAATGCATTTATCTATATGAAAATCAAGTATGTAAAAGGATGGAAAGAAGGTGATATACGATTGCAATTTATCCAAATTATGCTGTTGAACGATGTAATCAAAACACTTTCCAAAAGGCTTACGCTTGATATTAGCATCGATGATGTTAACCAAAATTTAATTGATGATTTATTAAATATTTCCAAGACTTATAAAGGCAAGAAAGAGATGGACATTCATATTTATGATATGGATGAGGCCATCAAATTGTATATGAAAGGGCACAAATACAAAGTAGAAATTAATAAAGAACTTATAGACGAACTAGCAGCGCAACAATGGAAGTTTTCAGTAAAATAATCAAACCTAACTGTATCTTTTTTCTTTTGCTTGCTGCTATCCAGTTGAAAGCGCAAACAAATTCTCATTATTGGCAAGCCGATTATGCGCTGGGTAGTATCATTGAACACAAAGCTAATATGGGCAATATCAACACCCATCGGCCGGAACTTTTTATGCTGGGGTGGCATAAAAATTCAAATATGGATAAGGCATGGAAAGCCCGTTATAACTTTCCCGACCAAGGTGTTATGTTGAATTTTCAAGATTTTCATAATCAACATTTAAGAAAAACTATAGGTTTATATTATGCTATAACACATTATTTGAGAAATCGCAATGCCACTAATCAACTGATTTTTCAAGCGGGATTTGGCTTTGCATACAATGACAAGCCTTTTGATCATATCGAAAATATCCCCAATCAAATGATGAGCACTCATTTGCTCTACACGCAACATTTCAAACTCAATTACCAAAGAAAACAGCTTTTTAAGAATGTGGGGGTACAAGCCGGCATCAGTTTTAGTCATTTTTCCAATGCTAGCGTGCAAAAACCCAATTTGGGTATAAATGCTGTTTTTCTCAATATCGGACTTCACTATTTAAATACCGGAAATACACAAAAATACGAGAAGCCCTCAGAAAAAAGTTTTGAACAAGAACCTGTTCATTTCTATATCAACCCCAATATAGGGTATCATGAAGCACTTTATGGCTTGGGCTCTAAACCTGTTTATCAAATAAGTGGGTATGCTGCTAAACGAATAGGCCATAAATCAGGATTACAGGTAGGAGTTGATTTTTTTAATTCACTATCTAACAAAGATTTAGTGCGTTACAACCAAGTTGTCGATGATCAAATTGATGCTATTGTTGACCATAAGCAGTTGGCTGTTTTCGCCGGACATGAACTATATTTTGATCGTCTTAATTTAGAAACGCAAGTAGGTGCTTATGTCTATCAAAAATTTGATCCGCCTTTTCCTGTTTATCAAAAAATCAGTTTTAAGTATTATTTAATTCCCTATAAAACGGCTGTTAGCATCAATCTCAAAACGCATTTGTTTGAAGCGGAATTTTCCAGTATCGGAATCCACCAAAGAATTTTCTGATGATAAGAACCCTTACATATACGGTCATTTTCCTTCTGTCCATGACTTCCTGTCAAAAGGATTGTAGTGAAACTCCGGGTAAATTGATAGAAAAAAACATAGCAGTAGCTTTTTTTGAAAACATCACCATTGGGCAGGGTGTTAAACTGATCATTAAAGAAAGTACAGAAACGACTATTACGATCAAAGCCGGCGAAAACAAGTTTGATAATATACACTATGAAGTTTCGGATAAAACCTTTTTTATCGAATCAGAGGCTTCCTGTTTTCTCGATCCTTCTTTTGAACCTATTGAAATATATGTTGCGATCCCTCATCTGCTAAAAATCAGAAACGCAGGCGAACACAGCGTAGAATCTGATGGAGTTTTACATTTTCCACGCTTGACCCTGCTCTGTGAAAATAACCAATCGGATTATTTCAATAATGGTCTATTTGACATGGAACTTGATAATGAAATGGTGCAAACAGTGACCAACGGTAATTCACGAATCTATTTAAAAGGCCATACAAACCGGTTAAAAATTGGGGTTTATTCCGGTCTGGGTTTTATAAATGCCAAGAAATTACAGGCTGAAAATGTAGATATTATTCACAAAGGCTGGAACGATGTATGGGTCAATCCGCAAGTTTCACTAACCGGTGCATTATACGGAACCGGTAATGTGGTTTCTTATAATCAACCCGAAATTGTTGAGGTTGAAGTATTCTTTACCGGAGAACTACTATTCGACTAGTCTTTCGTAAGAGAAGTGAATAAATCCTCCAATGGCTGTGTTTCTTGCTTAAGGGCTAAGATTTTCACCTGATTGGCTTGCGCCAGGTCAAAAATAGCTGAGCGCATGTCTTTTTCTTTGTCAAAGAATAATTTCCAGTTTGTTTCATCAATTTTTTGGGTACTATTCAAATACGGCAATTCCTCAAAAAAATGAGCCTCCACAGCTTGATCAAATTCTACTATGATCACTTGATCCTGATACAACGAAAGGGCTTCGATCGGCAAGTCTGCTTTTAATTTCCCCTGATGAATCACCAAAATACGGTCACAAACGGCCTGTACTTCCTGTAAGGTGTGGGTAGAAAACAAAAGCGTCTTATCCTGCCCTATTCTTTTGATTAACTTTCTGATCTCCTGTAATTGGTTAGGGTCCAAACCTGTGGTAGGTTCATCCAATAACAAAACCGGCGGGTCATGCAATAAGGCTACTGCCAAGCCAACGCGCTGCTTATAACCCTTGGACAATTCTTTGATCTTTTTATGCGCATGCGAGGTCAAAGCCAATTCCTCGATGATTTCCGCTATACGCTGCTTACCTATTTTGTGAATACCCGCATGAAAACTTAGATATTCCCTTACGTACATTTCCACATACAGTGGGTTGTGTTCCGGTAAATAGCCAATGTTTTTTTTGGCTTCCAAAGGATTTTCCTTGACAGAAATATCTTGGATAAAAGCTTCCCCTTCAAAAGCCGTATCGTAGGCAGATAAAATTTTTAATAAAGTAGATTTACCGGCACCATTTGGTCCCAAAAAACCGACGATCTCCCCTTTGGGTAAGGAAAAACTCACCCCATCCAAAGCTTTTTGAGCCCCGTATTTCTTGGTGATATTTTTAACAAGGATAGACATAGGACAAAAGTAAGTAATTTTTTGAGTGAGGTGTTAGCAAGAAATAGTTTTCATTTTATAAACGTTTTTAACGGTTAAAAACACTTAGTGATATAGGTGAATTTTTCAATAGCTTGTTTGTGAATATTTTATGTAAATTTGGGCTATTATAAAGTTATAATGGATATATACGCCATTGTGTATATACAAGTGTTGTGTGTCATTTAAACCAAAAATTATGAAGATAAAATTATTAGCCATTCTATTTTTAATTACGTTTTTCTCATTTGCTCAAAATAGCAATTATG
>JANTFO010000003.1 GCA_024763365.1 Flavobacteriaceae bacterium | reverse complement strand
CTAAATGCTAAAGATCTGATATCAAACTTTTGTGCTATCCTACCGATATAATCAACCAAAGTAACATGGAATTTATAGGCTATTTCGTCTTTGGGTTTTTCGTCATTTAGATCTTTAAGAATATTATTTAAAAGAAACTTTAGAAAACTTGAAGGATTTTCTTTCTTTAAATATGAGTGTGAGCCCAAAAGACCTCTCGACTCAGCTCGAGGTGACAGTTGGGATTGGAATTTAAGCGCTTGGTTCTCCAATTGCATACTGGCTTCAGCTTCAAAAGTATGTTTGTCAAAACCAAATAAAAGTGACGATACTGCATCAAACAAACGGCCCATGCTGGTGCTTTTCAGCTTTGTATTCTTAACAAGTTTGTGATAAACATTCCATTCTGTTTTTGAAAATTTAGGTTTTAACCAATTTTCTGCATCAGGTTTATCATGAAAAAGCACAAATGCCGAAATACGTGGTTCCAAAACCATTTTATCGCCCAACATAAAAGGGAATTCCTCCAGATGTGCTACGCGATCCATTTTCCTGTTTTCATATTTGAAAAACTCAGCTCCCCAAATGTTACCATCATCACCCAAGCCTGTACCATCCCAAATTACACCCAAAACTGACTCGTCGGTTTCCATCAAATTATGTTCACCCAAAACCGACCAAAAATGAGCTTTATGATGTTGTATTTCTACAACTTCTGCATGATGTTTTTCAGCTAAATTTTTACCAAAACGTGTCGCAAAATAATCCGGGTGTTTATCGACTATGATTTTATCAAATTTGGTTGCGAAAATGCCGTTTAGGTGTTTAAAAGTATTTTCATAATTCTTTTGCGCATCATAACTTTCCGTATTACCTAAATACTGAGAGATATAAAAATTCTGCTCATGGGTAAAGCCAAAAACACTTTTCAACATAGAGCCCGGTGCAAAGTATGGGGTTTGAGGCACTTTTATGGCCGAATTGATATATACCGGAGCTTTTCCGCGAGAACGACGTAAGGTGATCCTTTGTTTATAAACAGGGGAAAATTGAACTACCCCATCATCTTGAGGCATTAATATATCCCGGTTGTTCATCAATATCAAATCCGCAATAGGGCTGAGTTCTTTGATGGCCGTTTCATCCTGATGAATTATTGTAGAATTAGAAATATTTCCGGATGTAGCAATAATGGGGTTTTCAAAATCTGTTAATAGCAAATCCATCAAAGGTGTATAAGGCAGCATAACCCCTATTTTTGATAAACCTTTATTGATCTTATCCAAAGCCAGTTTTGAATTCAATTTACCTTTAGGTTGTAATAGGACGATGGGTGCTGATATACTTAAGAGTTCTTTTTGCTCCAACTCACTCACGTAGGCATCATTTTTAAGAATCTCCAAAGAAGGATACATCAAAGCAAAAGGTTTTGTGGGCCGGTGCTTTTGTTTTCTAAGCTTTTCAATTGCTTGAGGATTAGTAGCGTCACAAGTCAATAAATATCCTCCTATTCCTTTGATAGCAATAATCTTTCCTTTATGCCAATAATCTGTAATTAATGATAAGTCGGTAAAATTATTAATGATTTTTTTTGAGGTTACTGTGACTTCGCTCAATGCTTGTTCTTGAGATGACACCTTAAAAAGTTGCATTTCAATGGCACAATCCGGACAAGAATTGGTTTGAGAATAATGTCTTCGTTCTAACGGATTATTATATTCTATCTGGCAAGTAGGACACATTTCAAACTTTTTCATCGTGGTAAATGGCCTGTCATAAGGTAACTTCTTAATGATCGAGTAACGTGGGCCACAGTTTGTACAAGTAATGAAAGGGTATTGATAACGCCTGTTTTTAATATCATGCAACTCTTTTCGACAATCTTCGCATATAGCGACATCGGGTGTTAACAGCAGGTTGGTTTTGGATTGCTCTGTACTTTCTACAATGTCAAAACGCTCAAATTTTTCATCAGATTCAATTTCTTCAATATGATAATGTGTCACTACAGCGAGGGGTGGTAAATTTTTTAAGAGTGCATCCAGAAAATGCTTTGCATTTTGCTCAGTATCAGTCAAATGAATATGTACCCCATCAGAGGTATTGTTGACCCAGCCTTTTAAATCATTTTGCAATGCCATTTTATAAACAAAAGGGCGAAAACCTACGCCCTGAACGATGCCTTGAATATGTATGTGGAATGAATTCAGAATTTAAAAATTAAGAATTAAGAATTCAAAAGTAAATATTTTAAGGCTTACTTTATTAATTTTTGGAAAACATTTCGACCCTTATTTCCTCCCCTTCTTTTTGTGAAGCTCTAAACATTCCGGGTGTATTAAACTCCCATACAATATTACCAGCCTTATCAATAGCAATAATACCACCATCTCCACCCATCGCAGGCAACTTATTATGGATCACTTCTTGAGCGGCTTCATGAAGTGAAAGCCCTCTATACTCCATCAAAGCGGAAATATCATAAGCCACTACCCCTCTAATAAAATATTCACCCCAACCGGTACATGACACACCACAGGTAGCATTGTTGGCGTAGGTTCCTGCACCAATTATGGGAGAATCACCTATGCGATTCCAACGTTTGTTGGTCATACCACCTGTAGAAGTCCCGGCGACAATGTTTCCTTGTTTGTCCAATGCAACACAACCTACCGTGCCAAATTTCTCATCCAATATAGTAGGATTTATATAAGCTGTTTTTTTAGATTCTTTTTCTTTCACATCTTGAAGTGATTGAAATCTTTTTTCCGTATAAAAATAGGAAGGGTCTACCATCTTTACGCCTTGTTGACTTGCAAATTCCTCTGCTCCTTTTCCGGAAAGCATCACATGAGGGGAGTTTTGCATGATTTGGATGGCCAGGTCAATTGGATTCTTAACTCGCATAACACCTGCAACAGCTCCGGCATCTTTTGTATTCCCGATCATAACTGATGCATCCATTTCGTTGGTTTCATTATGAGTGAATACGGAGCCTCTACCGGCATTGAATAAGGGAGAATCCTCAAGAATGTTGATAGTTTGACGGATGGCCTCTATACTACTTCCATTGTTTTCCAATACAGTATAACCTTTGTTAATGGCTGTCATTAAAACATCCTTATAAACTGCTTGTAAAGAATCATTTAAGTTATCAGAGGTAATATAACCTGCACCTCCATGCAGGACGATAGCAAACTTTTTGTCTACAGAATTTTCTGGTTTTGTTTTTGATTTTTTACAACCTACAGCTGAAATTAAGAAAACTAGAATTAACCAAAAATTTATACATCTCATTTTTAATTATTTAATTGGATGGCCTTTATTATTTCTTTAACTTGATCAACAACTTTTGGCACCGCTGCTTGGACATGATCACTTAAAGTAATGGTCATAGGCCTCATATCATTAATGGTAACAGTTACAAGAATAATTCTAGGTAATTCTCCTTTGATTTCCAATGCATCCAACATATCTTTTAAACCTACATCATGTGCACTTAGCACTTTTGGAAAATCTTTAGCAAATTTGGGATATAATACATCAATGCTGCCTAAAGGTTTGCCATCCATAGTTGCATCAATAAATATAACTAAGGGGTATTTAGCAATAATAGGCATCAAGTCAAAGCTGCCCGTTCCACCATCAATGATATCAACATGTTTCGGCAACTTTTCTTTGCTTAATGCTTGAATGCTATGTACTCCAATACCTTCATCACCCATCAGATAATTCCCAATTCCTAATACCAAAATACGTTTCTGATATTCATCTGCAGCATAATCATGCGTTTGATAAAAAAGTTTTTGTAATTTGATTACTTCATCCGAGATCATTTTATTAAAATTTAAACATAATTAAGACACTTGCTCTTATGAACAGCTCTCAAAATTAAAAAATTTAGTAATGTAAAAGGTAAAAAAAAATGTAGTTTGTCGGAGATCTTATATTAAAACTAAACCTAAAAAGATAAAGCCCAACAAACTACATTCAAACAATTAAGAAATTATTCTCTTATTATTTGCTCGCAGCAGGTTCATAATCTTCATCATCTATTATACGTTCTGAACGAACAAATTTATAGCCGCTTAACATGGCTGATGTCTCACCCCTTGCTTCGATATAATCATGATACAGTACTAAATACACGTGAATGACAATAAATGCCATAAATACCCAAGTAAGGATGTGATGTATGTAACGTACGGTAATATCTCCACCAAAGAATGGCAATACCCAAGCAAACATTTTGGTAAACCAAAAATCAGAAGTTTCAGACATTAAAGCCAGGCCGCTCATAGCTTGAAGCACAAATATAAATGCCATCACAAAATAACTGGTCGCAGCCAAGTGATTGTGTCCTATGCTTATGTTTGATAATTTATGCTCTTTATCTGGCCTTAACAAAACATCCACTTTTAAGACATAGAAGATATTTTTCCAACCTTTTTTGCTATAAGGAATAAAATTCTTCCAATCGGCAAATTTATTACCCGCAAACATCCAGTATAGCCTTAATAAAGCAACAGCAATCGCGATAAAAGCTGCAGAAAAATGAATCAATCTTACCATGCCGAACCAATAGGAATTTGTAGCTTCAACATTTTGATTTATAGCTGGTGGATTCGCTATGATAAAACCTGTAATGATTAGGGTTATCATAGATATAACAGTAGCCCAGTGGAATAACCTTACCGGTAACTGCCAAACATAAACTCTTTTATAATTATATGTTTTAATCATATTTGTATCATATTAAAGTATTAAAAAATTCCATGATCATCATTTAATGATTATGAAAAACCAGCTATATAGCACAAGCAGAATTCACTTGTATCTGACTTATATTCTTACCTTCCTCATCATACAAATGCACGGCACAAGCCAGGCATGGATCAAAGGAGTGAATAGTTCTCAATATTTCAACCGGATTATTTGGATCTGCAATAGGAGTACCTATTAATGCAGACTCATAGGCTGACAATTGATTGTTTGGATCACGCGGTGATGCATTCCAAGTTGATGGAACTACCATTTGATAATTTTTGGTTTTTTCCTCATCAATCACAATCCAATGTGCTAAGCCACCTCTGGGCGCTTCCATAAATCCTACACCTTTAGCAGCTTCTTTTGGCCAAGTTTTAGGGTCCCATTTGTCCATATTAGCCATCTTGGTATTACCATTTTTGAAGTTAGCTAACAACTCGTTGTAGAATTCTAAGCCCCAATCGGCCACCATTTTAGTTTCTAAGCCGCGTGCGGCAGTTCTACCCAATGTTGAGAATAAAGCACTTACCGGAATATCCAAGGTAGTCAATGCAAAATTGACGATCTCTTTATATTCTTCTTTACCTGAAGCAAATCCTATAAGTAGACGAGCCAATGGCCCTACTTCCATAGGTTTACCTTGCCATCTAGGTGTTTTTATAAAACTGTATTTTTTCTCAACATCCAGATAATCGTAAGGTGGTTTTGGACCGGTATAATTAATGTTAGTTTCCCCATCATAAGGATGTAGACCTTCCCCATTACCGGCTTGATAATCGTACCATGATTTATTGATAAACTCTTTAATTTCACTGGCATTATCGAGGTCAACAGGATGAACTTTACTCAAATCACCATCTAAGATAATACCACGTGGCCATTTGAAAGATTCCGGATTGTTAATACTATCTGTCGGAAGGTCACCATAAGCCAAATAGTTTTTAAATTTAGACTCTCCGATAGCACCCCAATCTTTATAGAAAGATGCAATAGCCAACAGATCAGGCACATACACTTCATTAACAAAGCGGTGTGCATCTTTCAACAATTGGCCCACATAAGCCAAACGCTCCATATTCAAGCTACCGGCATCCTCTAAATTCATCGCGGCAGCAGAACCACCTACCAAGAAATGCGGATGCGGGTTTTTACCACCTAATATAGTATGGATTTTGATAACTTCTTTTTGCCATTCTAGAGCTTCCAAATAGTGAGCTACAGCCAATAAATTCACCTCTGCAGGTAGTTTCATGGCCGGATGTCCCCAATAACCATTAGCAAAAATTCCTAATTGCCCACTTTCAACAAATTTTTTAATTCGGTTTTTTACATCCGTAAAATATCCAACTGAAGACTTAGGCCATTTAGAAATACTTTGTGCTAGTTCTGAAGTAGCTTTTGGATCAGCATTTAACACTTGAGTCACATCTACCCAATCTAAAGCATGTAAGTGATAGAAATGAATCACGTGGTCTTGGATAGACTGTGTAATTGTCACAATATTTCTAACCAATTCTGCATTTTTAGGAATATTAATACCTAAGGCACTTTCAACTGAACGTATAGAAGCAATGGCATGTACTGTTGTACAAACACCACATGCACGTTGCACAAATGCCCAAACATCACGCGGGTCTCTTCCTTGTACGATCTTTTCTAATCCTCGAACCATGGTTGAGGAACTATAGGCATCTACAATTTTACCGTCTTTGATTTCGGCTTCTATACGTAAATGTCCTTCTATCCTTGTAATTGGATCTACTACTATTCTATTTGCCATAATTATTCTTCTTTAAGGTGTTCTAAATTTGATTTTCCATGCTTCGAGGTATCTTTCAATTCTCTACGTTTAGCTATATTGGTAGCAACTGCATGAACGGCAGCTCCTGCTACTGTGGCACCAAGCACCACTTTACCAATATCGTCTGCTGTAGCTTCAATACCTAATTCAGGTATATTAGTAAGCCTCTTAACAAATGGCCCATTATCCCAAAAATCAGGTTCACTACATCCTATACAAGGATATCCTGATTGAATTGGGAAACTAACGCCATTATTCCATCCGGTAGTACTACAGGCATTGTATGATACAGGTCCTCTACAACCTAATTTGTATAAGCAATATCCTTTTTTGGCCTCTTCACTATCGTAAGATTCTGCAAATTGTCCGGCATCAAAATGGGGACGTCTGTAACAAGAATCATGGATACGTTTTCCGTAAAATTGTTTTGGCCTTCCCATATCATCAACTTCAGGCAGTGTTCCGAAAGTCAAATAATGTAAAACAACTCCGGTCATGACTTCAGAAATCGGAGGACAGCCGGGGATGTTAATAATAGGTTTGTTTTTGATGATATCACTGACAGGAACAGACCCTGTTGGATTGGGATGTGCAGCTTGCACGCCACCCCATGCTGCGCAACTACCAAAAGTTAAGATCGCAGCGGCACCTGCAGCACTTTCTTTCAAAATATCCACTGCAGTTCTTCCGGCTATTGTACAGTATACGCCATCATCTTTAGTAGGAATAGCTCCTTCCACTACTAAAATATAATTACCGTAATTCTCTTTCATGGATTTATGCTTCGCTTCCTCTGCATTGTGGCCTGCTGCAGCCATCAAAGTATCCGTGTAATCCAAAGAAATGTGGTCTAATACCACATCAGCGACTAGCGGGTGGTCAGAACGAATGAAAGACTCGGAGCACCCTGTACATTCTTGAAAATGTTCCCAAATAACAGGTAGACGTTTTTTGGTCTCCATGGCTTTCACTACTTGACCTACCATACTGTGTTCTAATCCCATGAAAGCCGTCATATAGGTGGCAAACTTCACGAAATCTCTACGAGAATATCCCTTTGCAGAAATATCTTCATAGTAGGTCTTTTTGGTGTTTTTTTGTAATTTTCCCATGTGTAATTAGTTTAGTTTTAACACACTGATAATCAGTGATTAATATTAATTAAAACCAAAAATAGAGTTTTACTATTAGAAAAAATGTGATATAAATCATATAACTAAGAAAGATTGTCAAAAATTATTAATATTTATTAGAGATAATTCACTTAATGTATTGATTATTTACTATTTATATACTTATTTATAACTATTCTTAATTACTTGCCAATTAAAAAGAATCTTTATTTTTGTAAATCTTATTTTATAAATAGCGTATTATGCACGAAATGTCAATTGTCATGGGTATCATAAAAATTGCTGAAGCTGAAGCCAAAAAAGCTGGTGTTGATCAATTTAAAGCCATTGATCTTGAAATTGGCACATTATCCGGAATTGAATTTGAAGCTTTAGACTTTGCATGGGAAGTGGCTACTGACAATACAGTTTTAAAAAATGCAGAAAAACGTATTCATAAAATTCAAGCTGAAGCAATTTGTGGAGATTGTGAGCATCATTTTATGATTAATCACATCCATGATTCATGTCCCAAATGCGGAAGTTTTTTGAAAAATATCACAAAAGGAAAAGAACTCCGTGTTAAAAGTTTAGATACTTATTAAGTATAAATTATCTTATTTAGTTTTTTGGCAATATTTTATCATATTCTTAATAAACAAGTCAATATCAATGTCAATTTTATCATATTCTTATAATTTTTAATAATATGATAAATATCATGTAATTACCCCTTAACACATTGTTACCTTTGTTACATAATAACGCGAAACTTGTGTTTACATGGCAACAAAGAAAAAAATAGATCGTAGCAAATTACTCTCTGTATTATGGGAAATACAAAGAAAAAAAAGACACATTGCACACGACGATATTACCAAAATTGCCAAAGAGTTTGAACTTTCCAGAATGGAAGTAGAGGGAGTGCTTACTTTTTATCATTTTTTTCATCGTCAGGACTGTGGGAAATACACTATTTACCTAAACAATTCCATTACTTCAGAACATGCAGGTATGGACAAAATCCGAGAAGCCTTTGAAAAGGAAATCGGTGTGCCCTTAGGGCATTTGTCATTTGACGGATTGTTTGGATTATACGAAACAGCATGTATTGGCCTAAGTGATCAAGAACCTGCTTGTTTGATTAATTTTAAACCCTTTACAAACCTTACCCCTGAGAAAGCAAGAGACATTATTCACCAATTGAGGAATGGAGCTAAACCCAGCGAAATATGTGATAAACCCAATAGTAAAATACATTACACCCCACCACCGGAAAAAACAGTTTTCTTTAAATCGTACAATAAATTTTCTGTACTAAATTACATCAGAGAACATAAACCGGAAGAAATTTTGGAAATAATCAAAAAATCCAAGCTTTCTGGTATGGGGGGCGCCTTCTTCCCCACTGGTTTAAAATGGCAATTTGCCCGACAAAACAAAGCAGATATAAAATACCTGATCTGTAATGCCGATGAGGGAGAACCCGGCACTTTTAAAGACCGTGTACTTTTACAAACTCATCCGGAGTTACTTATTGAAGGGATGATTCTGGCTGCTTATGCCATTGGCGCATCACAAGGTATTATCTACCTGAGAGGTGAATATCGCTATTTAAAAGAAGCGCTAGAGGATTTGATTGAGTCATACAAGACTTATAACTTCTTAGGAAATAATATTCCTGCAAAGGAGCCTTTAAATTTTGACATCTATATTGAATTAGGTGCAGGTGCCTATGTATGTGGTGAAGAAACAGCACTCATACATTCGGCAGAAGGATTCCGTGGTGAGCCCAGTACCAAAGTAGTATATCCTGTTCAGAGTGGATTTAAAGGAAAACCTACTGTAGTTAATAATGTAGAAACACTATGTGCAGTAACCCGTATTGTAGAAATGGGTGTTGACAATTGGTTAAAGATTGGCACAGAAAAAACACCCGGCACCAAAGTACTCAGTGTATCAGGCGACTGTAAAAATCCTGGTATTTACGAAATTGAATGGGGCATGAATTTTAGAGAATTCTTAAAACTAATTGGAGCAAAAGAGCCTAAGATGATTCAATGGAGCGGGCCGTCCGGTAATGCACTAGCCGAAGAAGATTTTGATAGAAATATTTCTGGAGAGGACCTAATCTGCGGGGGCTCTGTAATGGTATTTGATGAAAGTAGAGACATTTTTCAAATCCTCAAGCATTTTTCTGACTTCTTCGTTTCAGAATCCTGTGGTATTTGTGTGCCTTGTAGAACCGGTAATTTCTTGCTCAATAAAAAAATCGATAAGATGATTTCTGGGAAAGCCACACATAAAGATATGAACGACGTTAAAGAGTGGAGTAAGATCATTCAAACGACCAGCCGTTGTGGTTTGGGACAAATGTCCTCAAACTCATTAAACGACGCTATCAAAAAGTTTCCTGAAGCTTTTAGAAAATATATGACAGATGATTCTGATTTAGGCAATAAGTTTAATCTTGAAAAATCTGTCTCGGAATATGAACATATTATTAAAGAAATCACTACTGATTATGAATAAAAAAGTAGATATAATCATAGATGGTAATAAATACCAGTCTGAAACCGGAAGAAATTTGGTTGATGTAGCTAAAGATTTTGGAATTGTCATTCCCACACTTTGCTATTTTAAAGAAATTCATCCGACATTGGGTACTTGTCGCATTTGTACTGTAAAGATAAATGGCAGACATACCACCGGCTGTACAGCGACAGTCCAAGAAGGCATGGAAGTTGAGATCAATACACCCGAACTATTGGACAATCGTGCTGCCATTGTAGAAATGCTTTATGCAGAAGGCAATCATTTCTGTCCAAGTTGTGAAAAAAGTGGGGATTGTGAGCTACAGAATCACGCATATAATATGGGATTGACGGTAACCCGGTATCCACACGCATTTACACACAAAGCGGTAGATTTTACACCACATCGTATGATCATGGAATCTAACAGATGTATTTTGTGTAAACGATGTGTAGAGGAGATAAAAACCAAAGACGGCAAAAGTGTCTTTTCTTTTGTAAAACGTGGCGTACAAACCCGCATACAGATTGATTATAAAGAAGAAAGTAAACTTTCAGATGAGGAAGCTTTACACGCCATGGAGATTTGTCCGGTAGGTGCAATCTTAGTGAAAGGAATTGCCAACGAAAAACCTTTTGGTGAACGCAAATACGATTTTCTTAACCAACAAGTTCAAACCAAACTGAAACACGAACAGATCAAACTCAAAGACGGAGAAAAATTTGTCGTAGGTACTACTTCTTTGGCAGGCTGTTTTGGTTGTCACATGTCATTACTCGATATTGACACAGATTTATTAGACATGGTAGAGATTGTAGAATTCAACAAGTCCCCATTAACAGATATCAAGAATTTTTCAAAACGCTGTCATATAGGCCTCATTGAAGGTGGTTGTGCCAATTCAGAAAACGTACATGTACTCAGAAAATTTCGTGAAAACTGTGATATTCTGGTTAGTTTTGGAGAGTGCGCCATTATGGGTGGTATTCCTGCAATGAGGAATTTTGTCCCCTTGCAAGAATGTTTGGAAGAATCTTATCTAAATGGACACACTAGTGAATTGGGTGCAGATATCATTCCTCATTCCGAAGATATACCAAAACTATTAGACAAAGTATATCCCTGTAATGAAGTGGTTGATATAGATTACTATATCCCAGGATGTCCCCCTAATGCACAACATATCTGGAAAGTCGTAAAAAGCATTTTATTAGGTGAAGAAATTCCTATTTCATATAATGAATTTAAATATGATTAAGAGGTATAGACACTTACCTTAAAGCCATTAACTAATAAAACAAAAAATGAGTCAAAAAATAGTCATAGATCCGGTTACCCGAGTAGAAGGACATGGAAAAGTAACCATACAAGTGGACGACAACAATAAAGTAACCGACGCTAAATTTCACATAGTGGAGTTTAGAGGATTTGAACGATTTATTCAAGGACACCCTTACTGGGAAGCACCTGTTATGGTGCAACGATTATGTGGCATTTGTCCGGTAAGCCATCATTTGGCTGCAGCTAAAGCTATTGACCAGATTGTAGGGATAGACCCAAAAGATTTGTCAATCCCTGCTCAAAAATTGAGAAAATTACTCCACTTTGGGCAAGTATTTCAATCTCATGCTTTACATTTCTTTTACCTGGCTTCCCCCGATCTTTTATTTGGTGCGGATGCAGCACCTGAAAAAAGAAATGTAGTGGGTGTAGCTACAGCCTATCCTGAATTGGCTAAAAAAGGAATCTTGATGCGAAAGTTCGGTCAAGAGATCATCAAAATGGTTGCAGGCAAGAAAATCCATGGCATTGCCACAATTCCGGGAGGTGTTCACAAAACTGTAGAAGATAAAGAAAGACAATTCTTTTTGGATGGCAAAAATATGCCCAATGTAGATACTATGATCGAATGGTCTGTTGAGATCATAGATTTCATCAAAAAATACCACCAACAACATCGGGTATTTTTAGATACCTTTGCCTCTTATCCATCGGGACATTTGGGGTTAGTAAACAAAGAAACCGGCTTCCTGGAATTATATGATGGTTATTTAAGAGCCACTGATGCTCAGGGAAATATCACACTTAATGATATTGAAAGTGAAGATTACAATGACTATTTCTATGAATCTACAGAGAAATGGACTTACCTCAAATTCCCATACCTAAAACACATCGGGAAAGAAAAAGGTTGGAACCGTGTAGGTCCGTTAGCCCGTATCAATGTTTGTGACGGAATTGCGACACCTTTGGCCGAAAAAGAGCGTAAAGAATTTATGGAAATGACTGGTGGTAAAACAAATAATATGACCATGTATTCACATTGGGCAAGATTGATAGAGATATTGTATGCTGCCGAAGAGATGAAACATCTACTCAATGATGATGACATATTAAGTAAGGACCTTATCAGAAAAGGAGAACGTAGAAAAGAAGGTGTCGGTGTAATAGAAGCTCCTCGTGGCACTTTAATTCATCATTATGAAGTAGATGATAAAGATCGTATCACCCGCTGTAATTTGATCGTTTCAACTACCCATAATAATGAACCGATGAATCAAGCAGTAAAATGGGTAGCCCAAAATGAAATCAGTGGCAAAGCAAAGATCACAGAAGGTATGCTCAATCAGGTTGAAATAGCTATACGTGCTTATGACCCTTGCTTGAGTTGTGCTACGCACGCTATGGGACAAATGCCCTTAGAAGTTTCTATTGTTGATAATCAAGGTATAGTCATAGACAGAAAGTATAAAGAATAGTAAAATTGTGTTTTAGTTTGGATTTAAAAACTGCTTGGAAAGTTATAAATTTTAAGAAATAGTTACTTTTCAGGCAGTTTAAATTCATGATTTGAAATGAAAAAAAAATTACTTATCGGCATTGGCAATGAAGGCAGGCAAGACGACGGTCTGGGTTGGGCTTTTTTAGATCAATTGCCTCCATCCATCGAATATGATTATGATATAGAATATCGCTATCAGCTACAAGTAGAAGATGCCGAGCTTATTGCCAATTACCAAGAAGTATATTTTATAGACGCCGATATCAGGAATTTTGAACAAGGTTACCATTTTGAAAAAACCAAGGCTATAGACCAAGGTAGTTATACCTCTCATGAATTGAGTGCCGAAAGTATTGTAAGCCTTTGCCAAACCATATATCATGCTTATCCAAAATGTTACAACGTGAGTATATCCGGTTATTCTTTTGAATTAGCTATTGGCATGACGGAAAAAGCAAAAGAAAATTTGGCTCATCTTTTAAAAAACATCAAGAATATTTTTGAATAATTAGTCTAAACTTAGTTTGGTTTTCCTTATATCTTTTTGTAACAAGATTATCATTTAAAAAAGGGTTTAGATTACCTCATACTTTTACATTTTTTATATATTTGATGATTCATTTTAAAGACAGTAGATATGTGCGGAACTTGCGGATGTGGTAATGACAATGAAGTCACCATACAAAGCCCGGGTGAAAAAGAACATACACACCTTCACGGACACGATCACCACGATCATATGCACGATCATGATCATCATCACGACCATAGCCATGAGCATTCACATGATCATATACATTTAGAGCAGGATATCTTACAATTCAATGATGTAGAAGCTGCCCGTAATCGTGGTTATTTTGAAGCTAAAAATATTTTTACACTCAATTTGGTGAGTTCTCCCGGATCGGGTAAAACTTCCTTTCTGGAGAAAACTTTAGCTGACCTCAAAAGTGAAATGGATTTCTACGTGATTGAAGGAGACCAGCAAACGCTTAATGATGCCAATAGGATAGATGCACTTAAAGTGCCTGTCGTTCAGGTAAATACTGGACAAGGCTGTCATTTGGAAAGTGATATGGTATACTCGGCCGTTAAAAAATTAGCACCTAATGACAATAGTATCCTGATGATAGAAAATGTGGGTAATCTTGTTTGCCCTTCACTTTTTGATTTGGGAGAAAATAAGCGAATTGTGATTATCAGTGTTACTGAGGGTGAGGATAAACCTATCAAATATCCGGATATGTTTGCCGGTTCGCAAGTATGTATTATCAATAAGACAGACCTACTCCCCTATGTAGATTTTGATATCGAAAAATGTAAAGAATATGCTCGCAGGGTAAATCCTAAGTTGGAGTTTTTTGAAGTATCTGCTACCAAAGGTGAGGGCATGAATGATTGGTATAAGTGGCTTAAAACAGTAAGCAATCGTCAGTAGCCAGTCGTCAGTAGGCAGAACTTTCAACTTTCAACTTTCAACTTTCAACTTTTAACTTTTAACTATCATATATGTGTTTAGCCATCCCGGGAAAAATTATTTCCATTGACAATCAAATTGACGAGGTATTCCGTTTTGCTAAAGTAGACTTTAACGGTATTATTAAAGAAGTGAATCTGGCCATGCTTTCTGAAGCAAAGATTGGAGATTATGTATTGGTTCATGTTGGTAGTGCCATCAGCATTGTAGATGAAGAAGAAGCCAAAAAGACGATGGATATTTTGATGCAAATGGATGAATTGGACGATTTGGATTTAGATACCTAATCATGCGCCCGGAATACTTCAGCTTGCAAAGCATAGGTCATATTTATACCCCTTACCGGGAGCAAGCACCTTTTCAATCTCAAAAAAAAACTACCGGAGAATTTTACATCATATTAGATGAAAAATATATGGGAGGACTTAAAGAACTATCGACTTTTAAGTATATATATGTCTTATTCTACCTTCACAAAGTGATTAGAGACACTAAAATGAAAGTTAGACCTCCATGGGCGCAAAACAAAGAAGTAGGTGTTTTTGCCAGTCGTAGTCCCAATAGACCTAATCCCATTGGTTTAAGTATTGTGGAGCTTAAAAAAATTGAAGGCAACAAATTATACATTTCCGGCGTTGATGCTTTTAACAGAACACCAGTATTAGATATCAAACCCTATATTGATGAATTAGATGCCATAAAAGATGCTAACTTTGGCTGGATCCAAGAATCCGGTGATTTGGAACATCTCAAATTACACATTAAAGGAATTGCCCATTAAAAACAAAATAATTATGACACAAATCAAATGGCTTTCTATTATTAGTTTAGTTTTCATTCTTTTCGGAATTAGTTGTACTAGAACAGAAAGAGATAATGTAAACCTATCTACAGAAATTGATGATTTTATCTGGAAAGGTATGAACGCCTATTATCTATGGCAGCAAGAAATTCCTGTGTTAGATGACGAGCGTTTTACTACTCAGCGTGAATTGTATAGCTACCTTGATGATTATCCTGATCCTAATGAATTTTTCAATAGTTTAGTTTTTGATCCGGACAATATTGACAAATGGTCTTGGATTACAGATGATTACGTGGCTCTTGAAGCTTATTTTAGTGGACTTAGAAAAACATCCGGTGCCAGAATAATACTGTATTATAAAGATTCGAATAACGTAAGTAATCAAATTTTTGCCTTAGTCAAATATGTATTACCGGGTAGTGATGCAGATGTAAAAGGAATTGAAAGAGGTGATGTTTTTGACACTGTAAATGGGACGCTCTTAAATGTAGATAACTATGTAGATCTAATATTCCGATCAGATAGTTTTTCAGTTGATTTAGGAACTTTTAGTCAAGATAGTAATGATAATGCTGTCATTACACCTACCGGAGAAACGGTTAATCTAGTCAATGCCGATTATGCAGAAAACCCGGTTCATGAGCAATCCGTATTTGAAGTTGACGGACAAAAAATCGGTTATCTGATGTACAATTCCTTCACTTCGGATTATGATGAAGACCTCAATGATGCTTTTGGCGTTTTCCAAAGTGAAGGAATTGATAATTTGATATTGGATCTACGTTACAATGGCGGCGGTTCCGTGCGAACAGCCGTTTATCTATGCAGCATGATCACAGGGCAGTTTACAGGCAATGTTGTGACCAAGGAGATATGGAATGATAAAAATCAAAGTTACATTGAAGAAAACGACCCAGAAAGCCTGGTCAATTCTTTTGTAAGTGAAATGAACAATGGTACAGCTATTAACCACTTAAATCTAAACAGCCTCTATGTACTTACGACAGACGACACGGCCTCTGCCAGTGAGTTGGTAATCAATGCGTTAAAACCATATATTAATGTATATACAATTGGTGAAACTACCGTTGGAAAATATGTAGCTTCTGCTACCCTTTACGATTCAGCAAATTTTTCAAGAAATAATGTTAATACAGCCCACAATTGGGCGATACAACCCATCATATTGATAGAAGCCAACCGCGATGGGAACTACTCCACTACAGGCTTTGCCCCGGATGCTCCATTTAATGAATATCCCGGTAGTATGGGTACTTTGGGCGAAATTACAGAGCCTTTTACAGCAGCTGCTGTAGAATATATACTTTATGGCACGACCAAACAAATCGATGGTATCACCCATAAAAATAAAAGCCTGCCTCATGCTGCAAAATTTGAACAAGAAATGTATGTGGAAAAGAACTTATTGCAAGAGGTTGTCTATAAGTAATGGGAAGGAAAGTATTTTAATATTGTGCGGCATACAGAAAGCCCAACTTACCAAAAATTCAATTACATTTTTCCCTATCTTAATTACCAATAGTACAAAATATATTCTGTTTCATTATGCCTAAGTATAGTTTTACAATTCTAATCGTACTTTTTCGATGAATATATGCATAAAGGATAGAACATTTTGATTACAGTAAAAATATAGAGTGATAAGCACAATTTACTAAAGCATAGACATATCCAACAAGGGTTTGATTTTAGGTATATTTTGACCAACGATCTTGTTGTTTAACAGGTAATTTGGTTAAAATTTTTCTTCATATACAATCAAGTTTTCAAAGCGTATAAAGGAATTAAAAATGATAAAAGGTAAAACACCTTTAAAAGAATAAATATTGATGTTTTGCAATCTGAAAAACAAACTAATAATAATTTAAACACCAGTTAATGTTGTGATTCTAACGCTTGTTGTTGAAAATTTGGTGTATTTTAGATGCTTAATACAAAGATCAAATCATTTGAAAAATTAACAACTCTCAGTATTAAAAATATTTAATCCCTAAAAGCTTCAAAATCAATTTTTAAGGAGAATATATTGCTGTATAAAGCATTACCCACACTGGCAATATTTGTCAAAGCATAATCCACCTGAATACCGTTATAGCGAAATCCTACCCCCACATTCGGTTGAAAACTGATCGATTGGCCTTGGTCATAATTGACAGTTTCCTGTAAGTTATTGATTCCTCCTCGCAAAAAAATGGTTTTTTCAAAATCGGCTTCAAAACCAAAGGCCGGTTCAATACTCACAAAAGAGGAACTGATGATATCATTGGTTTGCACAAAACGCATATTGGCTTGTAGTGCCGTTTGCAATCCTATATAATGGGTAATTTGCCAATCTTTGGCTACGCCCAACTGGGCTTTGGGAATTGTGATCTCTGTAGTTTCCGGCAATTCTTGATTTTCTCCCGGAATAGCATTCTGGATTGATGCAAATTTCTCATTATTAATTTGCCATACATTAAAAGTAGTCGTAATATCACGTACCATTACCCCATAGTGCCAATTCTTTCTATGCCATTGCAGTCCGGCATCCAAACCAAAGCCATAAGAAGTAGCAAACTTCCCAATTCTTCGATGAATAAGTTTAGCAGAAAAACCCATATCCATGTCTTTAAAGATCTGCTTTTTGGCAAAAGAAAACTGAAAAGCATAGTCGGCTGCATTAAAGAGGTTTATCTTATTGTAATCTATATTTCCCTCACTATCAATAAGTTCGGTAGTATCTAAAATATCATCTACACCAAAACGAAGCAAGGTAAATGCCATAGCCGTATTTTTCCTGACCGGCATGGCATAAGCTGCATAATCGTACTGAGCAATATTAGCAAAATAGGCTGCATGCATCAAGCCCAACTGATTATCCTCAACTGACACTAATCCGGCTGGGTTCCAATATCCGGCACTTACTCCCTGTACCTGCCCTACTACAGCATTACCCATAGCCATGGCTTGTGCGTCAACCCCGATACTCAAAAACTCGTTAGAGTACTTGCGGATGGATTGCCCAAAAACTAGTGTTGTGCTTATTAAAAAAATACAAAGACTTATCTGAATTCTCATAAATTTTTCTTTACTATAATAATAACTATAACTAAGGCAACTTATTGTAATTTAGATACACTTACTTTAAAGCTTCCAAACTCATAAGTATCAAAAACCAATTGCTTGTCCCCACTTTCCAAAAGCAAATTTTTAAAGGTCATATCATAAATATAGGCTGATAATTCATGCTGTTCATTATACTCAAAGCTTGTTGTAATCTCTACATATCCACTACCGGAGATGGAAGCCCATTCTTTGATTACCTGAGGGCTTAAAGGAGGCACATCAGCACAAAAATAATCCGTACCAACTGCCTCATCAAAAATACGGTAACGTACCATATCCCTAGTCAAATTGACTTCTTTAACACCTTCTGTATCAGGAAATACTGAATCGTCAATAGATAATATCAAAGCTTCCGTATTTTCTGAATTGGTACGGTATAAAACATAAGCATTACAAGACTTTAGCGTAGATTCAAAGTCAAATACTGGCTCATCAAAATCACCATCGTCACAAGCCATGAAAAAGGAAAAAAGAAATACTATAAAAATCGTTAGTTTTTTCATACGGTTCAAAAATAAGCTATTCTTTGGTTTGAACAAGTTTAGGTGATCGATTTACGGTAGGTGCATCTTTTTTTATGGTTGACCGGGTTAAATGCTTTCCACAGTCTTTGGATATCTTTGTTATCTGCCAATTCGGGGGTCCTGATGGCTTTTTCTATCCCTCTCTTATTGTAGGCTTTGGCATAAGCATCGAAAAGCATAAAAATCACTCCTTTTTTCTGATAATCGGGATGAATACCTATAAGGTAAAACAAAACTTCTTTGGTATTTTTTCGTGCTTTTAAAAAATGTATAAAACCAAATGGCCACATTTTACCTTTGGCTTTTAGCAATGCTTTGGCATAGGAAGGCATCGTTATAGCGAAAGCAATGGTTTCACCATCCTCATTCTCTACAATCTTTATAAAATCGGGGTCAATGAGCGGAATATATTTGTTTTTAAAATATTCTACTTGCTCTGAGGTAAGTGGCACATAAGAAGCTAATTTACTATAAGTTACGTCTAATAAATCAAATATTTTATTTGCATAAGGCATGATTTCCCGGGAGGATTTAAACGAAACCAATTTTAGTTGATACCTTTTTTGGATTCGTTCTGACATATTTTCGTATTGGTCGTACGCAATATCCTTAGTGTAAAAATAGAACTCCAACCACTCTTTAGCTTTTTCAAAGTGCATTTTTTCAAAATGCTGAACATAATAAGGAAAGTTATACCAGGTGATCATCGTACTCAGTTCCTCGTAACCCTCAGTCAATACCCCTACTTTGTCCATATTGGTAAAACCCATAGGACCTTCCAGATGATCCATGCCTTTTTCTTTGCCAATTTCAAAAGCTTTGTCCAATAACATTTTAGATACTTCCTGGTCATCAATAAAATCAAACCAGCCAAAACGTAATTTCTTTAATTGTAGTTGTTCCACTTCTTTTTTATTGATAATAAGGGCTATCCTTCCAACTACCTTTTTACCCCTAACAGCCATAAATAACTGAACTTCAGCTTCTTTGTAGGATGGATTCTTCTCCGAGTTAAAAAAATCCATTTCATCTTGTATCAAAGGAGGCACCCAGTAAGGATTGTTTTTATACAACCTAAAAGGGAATTTCACAAAGGCTTTGAGTTGATTATGTGTTGTAACTTCTACAATTTGAGTTACCGGTTTCATCTAAATTGTTTTAAAAAGGTAAAGGTATAAATAAAGAAAACGCTACCCAAGTAAATATATTTGAGCAGCGTTTAAAAACTGTTAAAAAATTTGTTAGAATTTGTATCTGTTATCCTCTATCAACTCCTGGGCTAATTCCTGACGTGCTACTTTGACATTAACAGAATTTACTTTAGTATAGGCTTCCACAGCATCCAAAAGTAATTTTTGTTCGTCAACTTCTGCGAATGAATTGACTGCGTCAGTAGCTTCTTTACGGATTTCGGCAGCGGCATCATACATATACACATCCAAAATATGCTTGTACAAACGCATATCTTTCAAGTCAGTACGCCCTTCTTTTTGCAGTTTTTCTAATTTATTTACTCTTACGTAAGTTGCTTCTGCTGCATATAAGGCTATGATCATATTAGATAGGTTTTGCCATATCTGCTGTTCTTGTACAAATTGACGACCAAAAGTATCAGCAGCTTTTTTGAGCACCAACATCAAGAGGTCTTTGAAGTTTTGTAAATAAGCTAGTTTTTCACCATAATAATCTTCTGATTGAACATTTTTATGTATTTCACCAATATGTTTTAAAACTTCTTCTTCTTTGTCAAATAAATCAATGATACCTTTCATGGCACGTTTTAAGGTGGTATCTACCACTAAAAGCCTATTGATCTCATTAGTTCCTTCAAAGATACGGTTGATACGGGAATCTCGATACGCACGGTCTACCGGCGCATCTGCAGAGAAACCAAGTCCACCATATATCTGAACCGCTTCATCCACCACATAGTCCAATGACTCAGAACCCAAGACTTTGAGCAAGGCACATTCTATGGCAAATTCTGCAGAACCCTCAATATTGGCTTTACCATGGGGTACGCCTTCTTCCATCATGGCATTGATCATATCATTGATTTCTTTACTAGCTTTATAAACAGCCGATTCAGCGACAAAAGTCTGGATAAGCTGTTCTGCCAGTTTGTAACGGATCAGACCAAAATTTGAAATAGGTTGGCCAAATTGTATCCTTTCGTTTGCATAATTAACAGAATGCGTAATATTTCTTTTGGCACCACCTAATACTGTAGCACCTAGTTTGATACGGCCTATATGCAAGATGTTCAGCGCTATACGGAAGCCTTCCCCTCTCCTACCCAACATGTTTTCCACGGGTACTTTTACATTGTTGTAAAATATTTGAACGGTCGAGGAGCCTTTAATACCCATTTTCTTTTCTTCGGTATTAATTTCCACGCCTTCCCAATCTGCTTCCACGATAAATGCACTAAAGACACGGTCTTTATCTACCTTTGCAAATACGGTATGAACATTTGAAAAACCACCGTTGGTAATCCACATTTTTTGACCGTTAAGGATATAATATTTCCCATCTTCAGATAAAGTGGCACTGGTTGTACCCGAATTGGCATCTGAACCAGAACCGGGTTCTGTCAAACAATAGGAAGCTTTCAATTCACCCGTTGCCAATTTCGGTACATATTTTTGTTTTTGTTCGTCATTACCATAGTATAAAATTGGTAATGTCCCGATACCGGTATGACACATAAAAGCAACGGAGAAAGAGTTGGCTGCACCAATAGACTCATTAGCGCGCATATTAGTTAAAAAGTCCTGGTTAAAACCCTCATATTTTTCCGGCACAGAAATACCCAAAAGGCCTAGTTCACCAGCTTTGTCAAGCAGGCTGGGCATGAGACCAACTTCCTGAGCATCTATCCTATCGAGATTGGGATAGACTTCTGTTTCCAGGAAATCCTCACAGGTCTGTACAATCATCTTTTGTTCTTCGTCAAATTCTTCGGGAATAAAGGAATTATCTATATCGGGATCTTTTAGTAAAAATTCACCCCCTTTTACGAGTTCTTTTGCTGCCATAAAATTTTAATATCGGTTAATATTTAGTTTTAAGCCTCAAAAATAGGGAAAAACAAAAGATTGATTTTGACAAATGTCAGGTTTTGAAAATTTGTTTTTGGAAATGTTTGTGTATGTTTTGAATGTAGGATTATTTGTTTAGTCTGTTATCCCAAACAAATCGAATGGTTGTACACTTAAAAAGTCATGAAACAGGAAAAATACCACTACAAAAAACACGATAAATCCCAAAAAAACAATAGCATGAATACGTCCCAGTTTTTGAATTTTGTGACGAGCTTTAATATCACAAACTTCGCCCGGACAGTATTGTAGATTTTCTTTACCAAAAAACCAAGGGTACATCTTACAACCTAAACAAATACCAAAGGCTGATTCGAAAAATAAAAAAATCAAACACACAAAACAAATAAGACCGGTAATAGGGCTAAAAGAATTGACTAAAACCATTAAAACCAGCATAGTTAAAGCCAGTACGATACCTATTTGCCAGGCAAATTTCTTTTGCCTTGCTCCTACATATTCCGGTGTTTGGTTACGTACAATCCAACGGCCCATAATCAATGTAGGTGCGTACCTTGGACTTACAAAAACCCTGATAAGAAAGTCCAATAGAAAACCGATCACGCCATATTTAATCAAGGTAAAATCGCCATTGCCTGCTTGCAGTATTCCGATAAACATAATGAGAAATAAGATCCCCGCAGCTGCTCTTATTTCGCGTTCGTTCAATACAGGGATATCATAACCTGACACGTTTTCCCCGAAAGGCAAATTTTTATTCATAATAAGTATTTTTAGTTAGTAAGGAACAAATATATACTTTGTTTGGGAAAAAGCAATTAATGGATTTATTCAATGACTCTCTAAAGTTCCTAGTGATTTCACCAAATCTTGATGTTTGATAAACTTGAAAAACAACCCCAGTTTCCGATAAGAAAAATCTTAATTAAAACTAACAGGTCTTTATAATTCCTTAAATTTACAGTCACAAAAAACTGTAAATAACAAAATGATTGAATTTATTCTAAATGATAAAAAAGTGCAAACAGAAGCCAAATCAGGCATGAGTTTGTTACATTTTATCAGAGAGGAACAAGGTTTAAAAGGTACAAAAGCGGGATGCAAAGAAGGTGATTGTGGTGCTTGCACTGTTTTATCAGGAAGCTTACATAAGGACAATAAGCTTCACTATGTTAGCCTTACTTCCTGTTTAACCCCTTTGGCTAACGCACATGGTAAGCATATCGTAACGGTTGAAGGTATAAATCTTACAAACAAACTCAACATTGCACAACAAAGCATGCATAATAATTTCGCAACGCAGTGTGGATATTGTACTCCTGGTTTTGTAATTTCATTAACGGGGTTAAGTTTAAGGGAAAAACCTGTCACTTACACTGACAGTCTCAATGCCCTCAGTGGCAATATCTGTCGTTGTACAGGATATAAATCCATTGAAAAAGCAGCCAAAGAAGTTACTGAAAAACTTCAGAAAAAAAATCATCATGACTCGCTGAATTGGTTAGTTAAAAACAAATTTATACCTGACTATTTTACAGATATACCTGCCAGACTTAGGGAAATAAAGAATGAACAATCATTTACTGAAGGTGTATTGGTGTCCGGTGGAACTGATCTATATGTAAAACATGCTGATGCCCTTCTCGATCAAGAGATCCAAAAAGCCTCTGATTTTGTCCCTGATAAAATCCTTTTTTCTAACACAAAATGTAAAATAGGAGCTGGCGTCAATGTGACTAATTTGATGGAGAATTGTGAATTTGCCCGGTATTTTCCTTATGTAAAGAGCCATTTAAAATTAGTATCATCAGAGCCTATCAGGAATATGGCCAGTATAGGTGGTAATTTTGTCAATGCCTCGCCTATCGGGGATATGAGCATTTTCTTTTTAGCATTAAATAGCAGCTTATACATACAAAGTTCGATTGGAGCTATCAGAGAGATCCTACTCAAAGACTTCTTTTTGGATTACAAAAAAATGGATCTGCAAGATCATGAGTTTATACAGCACATTTCATTCGAAATACCCGATCAAAACACCTACTTCAATTTTGAAAAAGTAAGTAAGCGCACGCATTTAGACATTGCCTCCGTAAATACTGCCCTAAATATCAAGCTCAACGATAATATAATTAAAGAAACGCATATTGCGGTGGGTGGTGTGGCTGCTATTCCAAAGTATTTAAACCAAACCAATACCTATCTCAAAGGAAAAAAGTTAACTGTATCCACCATCATAGCAGCACAGGATATCATGCAAAAGGAAATTTCACCCATTAGTGATGTAAGAGGCACGGAGACTTATAAAAGATTGCTAGCCAGACAATTGTTCTATGCCCACTTCCTAAAACTATTTCCGAATTTATTCAAACTCAAAGATCTAGTAGCATGAGTAGTATGAAAAATAAAGATTCGATTGGCCATGTACGAGGTGAGTCTATTTTTGTAGACGATATAAACCTCCGAGAAGGCACTCTACATGCCCTGGTTTTTGATGCACCTATTGCTCACGGCATCATCAAAAAGATAGATTATACCGAAGCTAAAAGTGTTAAAGGAGTCATCAAAATACTTGATTACAAAGACATTCCCGGTAAAAATCAAATAGGAGGCATCATTCCTGATGAAACTTTATTCGCAGAAAATGAAGTACACTTTATGGGGCAACCTATTGCGCTTATCATAGCTGAAACCTTGGCCATTGCCAAAAAAGCCAGGCAACTGATCAAAATTGACCTGGAGGAAATGCCTGCAGTAACTTCTACAAAAGAAGCCTTTGAAAAGGCTTCGTTTATCAATGCTCCCAGGACATTTACATTAAATGACACCTCAAAAGGTTTTGAAGAAAGTGTGTATATTTTTACAGGAGAAACCTTTACAAACGGACAGGAACATCTATATTTGGAGACACAAGCTTCTTATACAATACCCCTAGAAAACGGAAATCTAAAAATATTTTCATCTACACAAGGGCCTACTTCAGTTCAAGCTACCGCGGCTAGAGTTCTTAATATTCCAATGCATAAAATAGAAGTCGAGGTAAACCGTCTGGGTGGGGCTTTTGGTGGGAAAGAAGATCAGGCTACACCTTGGGCCGTGATGACAGCATTAGCAGCGCAGATTTTAAACAAGCCTGTTAAAATGGTTTTAGAACGCCATGACGATATGCGTATGACCGGTAAACGTCATCCTTATGAATCCAGCTTTAAAATTGGTTTGGATAAAAACCTAAAGATTAAAGCCTATGAAGTAGATTTTTATCAAAATTCGGGAGCTGCTGCTGATTTATCACCGGCTATTGCTGAACGCACTTTGTTTCATGCGACCAATAGTTACTATGTCAAGAGTGCTAAATTTACCGTGTACTCTTGCAAAACAAACCTGCCACCAAATACCGCTTTTAGAGGATTTGGAGGCCCTCAGGGTATGTTTGTAATAGAAGCTGCCATAGCAAAGGCCGCTAAAGAGTTAAATATCCCCGTTAGAAAAATACAAGAAGCCAACTTACTACAAGAAAATGATGAATTTCCTTATGGTCAGATAGCCAAACAGGTTGAAATTTCCAACACCTGGCATCAAGTAAAAGAAACCTATGATTTAGCAAAGAAAGAAAAGGAATTAACCTTATTTAATAGTAAAAACCAAAACTACAAAAAAGGTATTTCACTAATGCCGATCACATTTGGTATATCCTTTACCAATACCCCTATGAATCATGCTAGAGCCTTGATACACGTTTATCATGATGGTAGTATTGGAGTTAGTACCGGAGCTGTTGAAATGGGACAAAGTGTCAATACTAAAATGCTTCAAATAGCTGCTCAATTCTTTGGTTTAAACGAAAGTAAAGTTAAAATTGAAACCACTAATACAACGAGAATAGCGAATATGTCGCCCTCAGCTGCCAGTGCAACCGCAGATCTTAACGGAAAAGCATTGCTTAAAGCATGTAACCAAATTAAAGAAAGATTGATAAAAGTAGTTGCAGAAAAACTACCCATAAATGGGTCAGATGACATTAATTTTCAGAACAATTTTGTTTTAGTTAACGGAAAACGAACTTCTTTGGCATGGGAAGACTTGATCAAATCGGCATTTATAAAACGGATCAGCCTTTCAGAGCATGCGCATTATGCTACACCAAAAATTCATTTTGACAAAGCTATAGAAAAAGGACATCCGTTTGCTTATCATGTGTATGGTACAGCATTGACTACTGTGACTGTAGATTGTATTCGGGGAACTTATGAAATTGATTCCGTAGAGATCGTCCATGATTTTGGTAAATCCATGAACAAAGGTATCGATATGGGACAGGTAGAAGGAGGCTTAGTACAAGGTATAGGCTGGATGACCATGGAGGAAATATCTTATGATGAACAAGGTAGGCTATTGTCAAATTCATTATCAGGTTACAAAGTCCCGGATATTTTTTCCGTACCTAAAGAAATTAAAGTAGAAGCCCTTGAAACAAAAGGAGTTGATATGGCAATTTTAAAGTCAAAGGCCGTTGGGGAACCACCACTTATGTATGGTATAGGTACTTATTTTGCCATACAAAATGCCATTACTGCTTTCAATCCTAACTACAGCTTAGCATTTGATGCACCTATGACACCGGAAAAAGTCTTAATGGGCTTATACGAAAACTACTCTTAAATATTTGAGTCCCATTTTTATGGAAATCTGGAAAAATATAGTAACACATCTTGAGCGAGGACAAAAAGTGATCTTACTACTGGTAGTAACTCACCATGGAAGTTCACCCGGTAAGCAAGGATTTAAAATGATTGTTGCCGAAGATGGAACTTTATACGGATCTATTGGAGGCGGGCGTACTGAGTTTAATCTGGTAGAAGAAGCCAAAAATTTACTCAAAGAAAAGCCTTTTAAAGCCTTCTTTAGGAAGCAGGTACATAGAGAAAATGACAGTGATAGCTCCGGAATGATCTGTGCAGGGGAACAACTTGTCCTGTTTTACCCTATGCTTTCAAAACATATCCCTACCCTAAAAAGGATAATCAAAGACAACAATGCTATACTCTCCATATCCGAGGATAAGTTTGACTTAGAAAAAATTTCATCACCGGACAAAGACATTAGCTTCAAGCAAACCGACAGCCTTCGCTGGGTATACCGAGAAAAAGTAAACCGTAAATCTTATGTATATCTGATAGGTGGTGGGCATGTGGGTCTAGCCACTGCCAAACTTCTAGACACCCTAGACTTTGAAGTGACTATGTTTGACGAAAGAGCAAACCTCAACACCTTTGAAGCCAATAGTTTTTCCGCTACTAAAAGAATTATTGACTATAAGGAAATAGACCAACATATACCCTCAAATGACAATACTTATATCGTAATCCTTACCCATGCTTTTGAAACAGATAGTTTGATATTCAGTAAATTATTAGATAAAGATTATAAATATATTGGGCTTTTAGGCAGCAAAGCTAAAATTAAAGCCATGTTTAAAAAAATGCTTGAAAATGGCTGTGATAAAAACCTACTTCAAAAAGCAGATGCCCCAATAGGTATTGATATCCATAGTAAAACACCTGCAGAAATTGCGGTAAGCATCGCAGCAAAAATAATCATGATCAAAAATGGGTAGTTGTGGTTATCCTTTGAATAGTAATTTGATGCTTTGTTTAAGATTGTAGCGATATCTGGAGAACCTAATGCCATCTACCTAGCTTAACAATATGCAGGGCATTCAGGAGATTTGATATTTTTTTAAGCAACAATCCCAAAGGGGATGTATAAATAACTCATTAAAATTATGACTCTATATAATAAGGTGGTTTAGCTATTAAGTCTTTGTAATGCTAATTAATCCCCAAGGGATGCGTCACTTTCCAGACTTTTGTTATATTGGCTCATGGCTTTCATACTCATACCCATATTAGAGAAACCGCCATCATGGAAAAGGTTTTGCATGGTCACTTTTTTCGTCAAGTCGGAGAACATCACCATACAATAGTTTGCACATTCCTCTGCATCAGCATTACCCAATGGTGACATGCGCTCGGTGAAGTCCATCAAACCTGTAAGGTCTTTGATACCGGAGCCGGCTGTGGTCATAGTAGGTGATTGTGATATGGTATTGACGCGTATTTTTTTCTCTCTACCATAAATATAACCAAAGCTACGGGCTATAGATTCCAACAGGGCTTTGGCATCGGCCATATCGTTATAACCGTATAATGTGCGTTGAGCAGCCACATAAGAAAGTGCCACTACTGAACCCCATTCACTTATGGCATCTAATTTGTAGGCTACCTGCAACATTTTGTGGAATGAAATAGCAGAAATATCCAATGTTTTATCCAGAAAATTATAATCAAGATCACTATAGACACGTTTTTTACGTACATTTAAGGACATCCCGATAGAATGTAATACAAAGTCGATCTTACCGCCTAGTACTTCCATGGAGCGCTTAAATACATTTTCCAGATCTTTTACACTTGTAGCATCTGCTGCTATTACTTCAGCTTTTGTTTTTTTACCCAACTCGTCTATCTGGCCAAAACGAATGGCTGTAGGCGTATTACTCAAAGTGAATATGGCGCCTTCATCATAAGCTTTTTCGGCTACTTTCCAGGCAATAGACATATCATCCAATGCGCCAAAAATGATTCCTCTTTTTCCTTTTAGTAAGTTGTACATAGGTTAGGTTTTTAAAGATTAGGTTTTATTTTATATTGGTTGAGGGCAAAAATACATTATTTTTTTATTCGAAGTGTTTTTATAACTTCACAAAGAGTTTACCGATTTTACAGATGACTAATTTGTCTATGTGTTAGGCTCTTACTAATGATATTCTTGTTTTTTTTGCAAGAATTTTGGTGTTTAAAAATATTGAAATTTGGAATTTATTTGAGATTTGGTCCCGATGTTTCGGGATAGAAATTGAGATTTGTGGCTTGTCCAGATTAGGTTTTAGTCATTTTTTATAGATAATCCTTCTTAACATATATACTAACTATCCATTATCAATTGTCCAATATCAATTTCAAAAAAGTAAGACATTTGCATTTGGAAGTCACATTTAAAAGTTCGCAGTTCTATAAACCAATAACTATTAACTATTCATTTCTAGCTTTCCACTCCCAACAATTGCTTTGCATGGTCAATAGCTGTTTGGCTAAGGTTTTTTCCACCGAGTAATTCTGCAATTTCGACGATTCTTTCTTCCTCATTCAAGGCTTTAATATCCGTATAGGTGTTAACTCCGGTTTTGGCTTTTCTTTCAGATTTAAATACTTTTAACTGGCGGTTGCCCTTGGCTGCGATCTGTGGTAAGTGTGTTATGACTATAACTTGCATATTTTGGGACATTTGATAGAGTAAATCTCCCATTTTTAGAGCCACTTCACCGGAAATACCCGCGTCAATCTCATCGAAAATTAAGGTAGGAAGCTTTTTATAAGACGCCAATACTGATTTGACAGCCAGCATAATACGAGACAGCTCTCCACCTGATGCCACTTTCTGGATACTTTGTAGCGCACTACCTTTATTGGCCGAAAAATAATATTGAATTCGATCTCTACCATTCGTATAAAAAACATCCGTTTCTTCCAAAACCACTTTAAAAAGAGCCGCCGGCATACCCAATGAATGTAAGACTTGGGTGACTTCTTTTTCTAAAGAGGATATGTATTTTGTACGTTCTTTATGTATAGTGGCGGCATTGCTAACTAATTTTTGTTTGATTTCTTTTAGTTCATTTTCTTTATCTTGAAGTATGTTTTCTGCATCTTCAGCGGTGTAAACACTTTTCTTTAAAATTGCTTGTTTCTCAAGAAGCCCAGCTATATTCTCAACTTGATGCTTCTTTTGTAAGCTATAAAGCACATCCAATCTGGTATTTACAAAATCTAAACGTTTTTGATCTAATCCTTCTGAATCTATCAAATCGGCTACTTCCGAATAAATATCTTTTAACTCAACATAAGTACTCATCAAACGCTCGTGGAGGCTTGCATAAGCAGAACTATACTCCTTGATCTCTAAAAGGATATTTTGTAAGCGGTGCAATTCATCATTGATGGCTGCTTCTTTTTCTCCCAAATTAAAACTAAGTTCTCCCAGCGACTGTTGGATCAATTCGTAATGTTGCAATCTCTCCATTTCTTCTTCCAGATTCTCTTGCTCACCTAATTTAAAATTAGCCTTTTGGAGTTCTTCTAATAAAAAACTATTAAAATCGTGTTGTACTTGTTCCTGTTGAATCTTATTCTTTAATTGCTCTAAATCTTGCTCTGCCATTACATATACCATCCTCAATTGGCTGTATTCCCGCAGTAATTTCTGGTTCTTAGCCAGGGCATCTAATACACTAAACTGAAAATCGGAGTCATTTAATCTATGGGTTTGGTGCTGGGAATGTATATCAATCAGATGAGATTGTAATTCGTTAAGCACTTGTAAAGAAACCGGAGTATCATTGATAAAAGCACGTGATTTCCCCGATGGGAGCAATTCACGTCTAAAATAACTCTCTTCCTCATAGTCCAGATCATGCGTTTTAAAAAAACTTTTTAGAGTGTAATCAGCAATATAAAACTGTCCTTCCAGGATACATTTTTCATCGGGGTTCATCAAAGATTTCAAATCGGCTCTTTGTCCTAAAATAAGCCCTAAACCTCCTAGTAAAATAGATTTTCCGGCTCCTGTTTCACCGGAAATAGTAGTAAAACCCTTGGTAAAATCTATACTTAGGTTTTGAATTAAAGCGTAGTTCTGTATGCTTAAATTGGTGAGCAAGGCTTAGTTGTGGCTACTTGATTTGAGACCATTTGTTACTTTTAGTAGGTGCTATTTTATTAAGGACTTCAACTAAATCTACCGTATTTACCTTTGGTCCTCCGGTAAAAATCTTTACGATCTCATCTTCTTTAGCGTCAGTAAAAACTCTTAAAATATAACTGGTCATATTCCTGTTATAAATTCCTTTCATATCTTTAATAGCAGCATAAATCTCGTTTTTTCCTTCTTTAAGATCAGACTCCATAAGGTCTAAGCCCTTTCTATGATACTTATACATGCTTTGTCTGTAAATTCTGTTGTCTCTAGACAATAGCTCTGTGATAAGCCTATAACGGTTTTTTTTGCTAAGGTCGGTATCCCAACCGGGTTTGTTGGTTGGATCTTCAACCATATTGGTAATTCTTTGAGCTATTTCGTAATAGGGATCTCCACCAAATAACTCAAAAGTATCAGCATCCATACCTAAAATCACGTAAGCATAATAAGATACAATTGATATCAATTCAGACTGGTAACTTGTTTCGTCATAGCGAAGTGGTTCAAACTCACGGTAGGAAAAAGTAAGGTATTTATCCTGGTGGTTGAAAACAGGGCTTGTATAAATGCTGTTATATACTGGTCTGGAAGATTGAACTTGTAGGGTTCCTTTATAGGTAGCATCTCCAATTTCTTCTGCTATGTTAAAAACCATAGAACACTCTATACGCTCATGAGGAAGGTAGGTTTTATCTGTCCATGTACTTTGATTGACGAATTCGTTTAAAGAATTTTCCAAAGTTTTAAAAACTTGTGTGCTGGATCCGGTCAACCTATCGGCATTGACAATAATCTTGCAATTTAACTCCTGTCCTGTTAGCGTTACTGTAATAAAAAATATACCGATGAATGTTAAAATCTTATACATAGTTTCAAATTTAAGGTATTTTATTCAAAATAAAATCAAAAATATCCTTAGCTACTTCCTTTTTACTTCTCAAAGAAAAAGCAGTGATCTGATCATCACTATCAATAATTTTAATCTTATTTGTATCATATTGAAATCCTGCCCCTTCGTCATTTAATGAATTTAGCACAATAGCATCCAGGTTTTTAGCTGCTATTTTCTTTTGGGCATTTTTTATTTCATCTTGTGTTTCCAGAGCAAATCCCATCAAAAACTGATTTCTCTTTTCTTTCCCCATCTCCTTAAGGATATCTCTAGTTTTAGTTAATTTCAACTGCATTTCTAAAGATTTTTTTTTAATCTTTTGAGTTGCTTTCTCAACAGGTTTGTAATCCGCAACAGCAGCAGCTGCAATAACTATATCCGCATTATCATAATGGGCAAAAACAGCTTTGTACATCTCCTCAGCACTCACTACATCAATCCTATTAATACTGGTAAAACTGCAATCTTGATTCGTTGGCCCGGTTATCAAAGTAACCTGCGCACCCATATTTACTGCCTGTCTGGCTAGTTCAAATCCCATCTTACCTGAGGAATGATTTCCAATATAACGTACCGGGTCAATGGCTTCGTATGTAGGGCCGGCTGTAATGAGTACTTTTTTATCATTTAAAGGTAAATCTTGGCTAATATGCTTTTCCATATAAGCAATAATGGCTTCAGGTTCTGCCATACGTCCGGGTCCTTCCAGTCCACTTGCTAATTCCCCTACCTCCGGTGGAATAATGATATTATCATAGGATTTTAATACATCAATATTGTTTTGTGTGCTAGGATGTAAGTACATATCCAAGTCCATAGTAGGTGCTACAAAAACCGGACATTTTGCTGATAAATAGGTGGCTACTAAAAGATTGTCTGCCATTCCATTTCGCATCTTAGCAAGGGTATTGGCTGTAGCTGGAGCTATCAACATATAGTCTGCCCACAGCCCTAAATCTACATGGCTGTGCCAACGTTCTTCACTTTCGTGTTCGTTAGTAAAATTTACATAAACCGGATTCTTTGCTAACACTGAAAGCGTCAAAGGTGTTATGAATTCAGTAGCAGCAGGGGTCATCACTACTTTTACTTCAGCACCGGCTTTGACTAATAAGCGTGTAAGAAAAGCCGTTTTATAAGCAGCTATTCCCGCGGTAACGCCCAAGAGGATATTTTTACCGCTCAGTATAGACATTATTCCTGACTTTCGTTAGGGTCTCTAAAATAAACCTGTTTTTTTAACCACTCTTCAATAGCTAAAGCAGTAGGTTTTGGCAAACGTTCATAGAATTTTGAAATCTCTATTTGTTCTTTGTTTTCAAAGATTTCTTCCAAACCTTCATTGTAAGTATCAAATTCTTTGAGTTTATTGACCAATTCTTCTTTTAAATCTACACCTATCTGTTCAGCTCTTTTCGCAATGATACTGATGGATTCAAAAATATTACCTGTTTGTTCTGCGATGATATCTCTATCATAAGTAATAGTCGTTTTGGGTGCCTTTGATTCCTTATAATCCATTTTTCCTAATTATTTGAGGTACTGGTAAGCAGTACTAATTCATCTTTTAACTTATTTCTTAGTTTATTAATTTCATCCAAATATGGTGAATCTTTAAAATTGTATTCCAATCTATCCATTGTTTTAAAAGCCTCTTTAATTCGAATTTCTTTTTTGGAATAGACACTTTTCATCGCCAGTTCATAGGCCGCTTTTGATTTGAAGTACAAAGTTTCTTCTTTATAGGAAGAACCCAAGTTTTGGGATAAAAAATTATCAAATGCTACTACAGCTGCCTTATAATTTTCTGTGTGATAGTAGAGATAAGCAATGTCAAAGGCTTTCTTTTCTAATCTGGATTGCATATCCTTTATATATTTATTGGCTTCCGCTACTTTTTCAGATTCCGGATAGTTGTCTATATATTTCTGAAAAGATTCTATTGCCTTTAATGTATCTGATTGGTCCAGGCTGGAACGTGGAATAGACAAGTAGTATGCGTGTGCTGATAGGTAAGCAGCCTCCTCTTTTTTAGTACTTTTGGGGTAATTTTTAGTAAACCTATCAAAATGATAGGCGGCCAATAGATATGATTTAGTATGGTAATAGGCATTCGACAACATAAATTGTATTCGCTCCATCTGAGGCTTACCACGATAAGCCGGAATTATTTTTTCAAAAAGTTGAATGGCTTTATAATACTTTTCATTTTCATAAAGTTGTGTCGCTAAGCTGTATTGTTCCTCGGACGTTCCTTTGTTTAATACTTTGGTAAAGTCACTACATGAAATACTGGTCATTGCCAGTACCAAAGTCACTATAATAAATTTATATTTTAGCATTTTGCAAAAGTACTTATTTTGTTTATAATATTAAAAAATAAATAAAGGCATACCAGCCCTGATTTAATTAAGCGCAAATGTAGTACTGCTAGTATTGATAAAGTTATAAGGCTTACTAAATGTTTGTTAATTAATATTCAGTCAAATTCTCAATACCCACTTATTGAATCTGATTTTGCGAAAATAAACTGTTAATATCATTATCAAATAAATAATATCCGTTTTTGGTATCACTGATCAAGTTGAGTTTATCAATAATATTTCTTGCCAAGGCCTCCTCTTCTATTTGTTCTGATACATACCATTGTAGAAAATTATGCGTTGCATAATCTTTTTCTTCTAAAGTAATGCTAACCAAATCGTTAATAGATTTTGACACAAAAACTTCATGATCTAAGACTTGTTGAAACATAGTCTTTGGATCTTTAAAATCAACAGGAGGTTCCATAAGGTCAGATACGATTGCATGCCCACCACGTTCATTGATGAACTTAACTAATTTGAGCATATGCATACGTTCTTCATCAGCGTGGCCGTATAAGAATTCGGCCATGCCACCGTAGCCTTTTACCTCACACCAAGATGCCATGGATAAATAGATTTGTGAAGATTCTGCTTCAATACGCACCTGTTTGTTCAATGCTTTTTCTAATGTTGTACTTAACATGTATTTTAAAATTTAGTAGTTATTGATAAATTCATTCAAGTCTCGTTTCAATTTTTCGGATGCTGCTACCAAAGGTAATCTCACATAATCTTGCCCATAACCTAATAAATGTAACATGGCTTTAATTCCGGTAGGATTACCCTCTCTAAATATCAGGTCTATCGCATCCATCATTTTGTAATGTAAGGCAAAAGCTTCATAAGGTTTTCCTTTTAAGCCTAATTGGATCATCTCTGAAAAATCTTTGGGCAGTGCTTGTGCCATCACGGAAATCACCCCTGCGCCACCGGCCAAAGTCAAGGGTAATGCCAACAAATCATCACCGGAAATAATGAGGAAATCTTCAGGTTTATCTTGGATCAATTCTAATATTTGAGGCATACTACCGGCTGCTTCTTTAATTCCGATAATATTGTCAAAATCATTTGCCAACCTCATAACTGTTTCAGGCAATATATTACTCCCGGTTCGAGAAGGAACATTATAAAGAATAACAGGTAGCGGGCTATTTTCTAAAATAGCCTTAAAATGTTGATAAACACCTTCTTGCGAAGGTTTATTATAGGCGGGAGACACCGAAAGAATGGCTTTAAACCCGTTAAAATCAGTTTCCTTAAGTTCTTTTATAATAGCAGCCGTGTCATTTCCCCCTACACCAACCACTAATGGAACTCTGCTGTCAACTACATCAACTATATGTCTTCTTACAGCTCTTTTTTCATTATTTGTTAGGGTAGCCGCTTCGGCAGTAGAACCCAAACAAACCAGATAGTTTACCCCATTTTCAATTTGAAAATTGACAATTCTTGTCAAGCTAACAAAATCTATGCTTTTATCTTCAAAAAAAGGGGTTACCAATGCTACGCCGGTTCCTTTAAAATCCTTCATCTATATCAGGTTTAATATTTTTAAATATTTCAATAGTTCGTCAATATAGGTATCATAATCTTCCTCATCAACATCAATACTAAGATTATAAAGGTTTGATTCTTTAAAAGAATGACTAACTTTAAGGTTGGCATTTATTTTTTGCACAATAAATTGCTTGATCTCTTCTTCTGAAGAACTGCAATCTATAAATAAGTCATATTTTTTGTCAAAATACTTTTTAATTTCCTGTTTTTTAATTTTAGCAAACCAATTAAAATCCTTTTTTTCAATAAAGGTTCCCCCAAACTCATTGACGGCTGAATTCTTTTTTTTGAAAGTTAACATATTGATCTGGTCATCTTCCAGTTGTAGCTTTTTTTTTAACTTTTTAAGATGTTGCTTATTAAATTTTGATTCATCATCAGTAAAAACTGCTAAATATTTAATTTTCTGCAAATCACCATTTTGAATGTCATTCTTATTGAATTTCTTTCTTTTTTTGTCTATAAAGTAACTTTGAATTACCATGAAAAATTATATATTTACCGAGTCTCTACTTCTGTTATTGAAGTTTGACAAATTTATACAAAATATCACTAATAATATTTAAAAATATCTTAAACCATCTAATGAAGTTCTTTTATTACTTGCTAATACCGGCATTGATTTTTAGCGGTTGCCAGCGCCAACAAAAATTAGACATTCAACGTATAGAGGGAAAACAAATAACGATTGATGAAAAATTGTCCGATGAAAAAAATATTGACAAATTTATCAGTCCTTATCGAGATTCTTTACAAATTCAAATGAACGAGATACTGGCATACAACCCGCAAGAATTAAGCAAGCTTAGTGATTTACCGGAAACTAATATCGGTAATTTTATGGCTGATCTGTGTTATAAAATTGGAAATCAAAAATTTAACGAAATTAGTCATCAAAATTTAGATTTTGTGTTATTCAACTTTGGGGGTATTCGAGCATCTATTCCAAGAGGCGATGTCAAAGTGAGAAACGCTTTTGAAGTGATGCCTTTTGAGAATGAAATGGTCGTCGTCAAATTGAGTTATGATAAAATGCAAGACTTACTGCAATATCTGGCCAGCAATGATAAAGCACACCCCGTTTCTTATTCACTAAGGCTCGAAATAAAAGGTGACCAGATTTCCACTGTTAAAATCAATGGCAAAACACTTGAAAATAGGCCCTACTATGTACTCACATCAGATTATCTGCAAAATGGTGGTGACCACATGACCTTTTTTCAAGACCCCTTAGAATTGTATGCACTGAACTACAAAATACGTGATGCTATTTTAGATGAACTGAGCCTTATTGATACAATTCAGGCAAACTTGGACGGAAGGATTGTGAGAATTGAGAATTAATAATGGTTAATGGAGAATGGTTAATGGATAATAGTTAATGGGGATTGGATAATTTTTTTGATAGAATACAGTTAATAAAACAATCAATTTAGCATAAACTAATATGAAAAGACGTGATTTTATTCTTAAGTCAACAGCTACAACAGCCATGATAGGTATAGGTGGCCTGGGTTTACAAGCTTTTAAAAAATCAACTAGTGCAAAACATATCACTATCTTACACACTAACGATGTGCATAGCCATATAGACCCCTTTCCCACTAATGATAAGCGAAATGCCAATAAAGGGGGTGTAACTCGTAGAGCCACACTAATTCAACAGATTAGAAAAGAAAACCCCAATACTTTGCTTTTAGATGCAGGAGATATCTTTCAAGGAACACCCTATTTTAATTTTTATCATGGGGAACTGGAGTTTAAGCTAATGAGTAAAATGGGCTATGATGCTGCTACTATCGGCAATCATGATTTTGACAAGGGTATAGATGGTTTATTCAAACAATGGCCAAATGCGCAATTCGATTTCATATCAGCTAATTATGATTTTACAAATACTGTTTTAAACGGTCATGTAAAACCTTATCAAATCTATATTAAAGACGGAATAAAAATTGGTGTATTCGGTTTGGGTATTGAACTAGATGGATTGGTAAATAAAACTTTATATAAAGAAACTAAGTATTTAGACCCAGTTGAAAGGGCTCAAGACATGAGTCACACCTTAAAAAAGGAGGAAAAATGTGATCTGGTAATCTGCTTATCACATCTGGGTTATAATTATCGAAAGAATCCGGATAAAATTTCCGATCTTAAATTAGCAGGTTTGACTAAAGACATAGACCTGATCATCGGAGGTCATACCCATACATTCTTAAAAAAACCAACTGTAACCAAAAACAGTGTCGGAAAAAATATGTTGATCAATCAAGTGGGTTGGGGTGGTATTAATTTAGGACGCATTGATTATTATTTTGATGAGGCTGACAATGTAGGACAAGGAACAAATATCATCGTATAACATATAATCCATGAATAAAGCTTTAATAATTCTAACACTAATAGTTTTCCTTTTTTCTTGTAAGCCTAAAACAAAAAAAACTGTTTTTGTAATCTCAGGAAATTTAAAGGATTACAAGGGACAAATTGAACTGGTTGAAAATTTTGACCCTAAGAGTCATGCTTTATTAAAAGCTAGAGAAGAAAATGGCAACTTCCGAATAGTGTCTAAGGATTCTTTAGAAGAAGGACTCTATTATTTAAGATTTAATTCTACAAAAGTCTATCTTCCGCTTTATATTGATAACAGCGACCTTTTAATTGAAATGGATATAGAAGACATTAGAAACTCTAGCATATCCGGCACCTCAGCTCAGCAACAAAAATGGACCTATTTTTTACAAGGGAGTAAACAGAGCCAAAACAAATTTTTATACCAAAAACGATTTGTACTGGAAAATAGCACCAATTATCTGGGATTATTGGCATTGAATGATATGCTTGGCGAAACACCCTGGCGATTAAACCAAACTAAAATTCTTTTTGACACTATTCCCGCAGTAATCAAGCAAACAAAACTCGGTATCCAAATGACTCATTTTTTTGATGAACATCAAGAAATTTTGGATGAATTTACGCAAGAAGGATCTTTAGATGTTGCCGCACAAATTGAAAAAATATTAATTGAAGAAGCTGCTAATGACAATAAAAATCAAGCAGCAATTGAAGTAAAAAATGAAATAAGTAAAGAGCATTTAAAAAATACAGCCAATATTTCACCTCCCAAAAAAGTCAATAAACCAACCAGCTATGCTCCATATTTCTATGCTTTTACACCAGATAACATAGAGATTGCAGCTAAAGATATATTTAATAATAACAAAGTTACTTTAATAGACTTTTGGGCTAGCTGGTGTAAACCTTGTAGGGCACAAACCCCTGAATTAAGAAATATATACAATGATTTTCACCATAAAGGTTTTGAAATTTTGTCCATTTCTGAAGATAAGGATAAATTAAAATGGACAAATGCTATAGTCCAAGACGGTATGAATTGGCAACACGTCTTTGATGATTCGAAATCTATTGCACAATCTTATGGTGTACGAACTATTCCACACACACTTTTAGTAGATTCGGAAGGTGGAATCATTGCCAAAGGCATAGGTCCTTCAAAGCTCAGAAGTTTACTAAAACAGCAATTGGATTAGAATATCTAAAACGTATCTTTGCCCCATGCAAGATAATTTTCAAATGACAGCTACCACCCTCTTTGGTTTAGAAGAGGTTTTAGCTAGAGAAATTTTACAATTAGGTGGCCAAAAGGTCAAACCTGGCAATAGAAGTGTCAGCTTTGTGGGAGATAAAGGCTTTATGTACAAAGCCAATCTCAGTTTGCGTACTGCCATCCGTATTTTAAAGCCAATTCAAAAATTTAAAGTTGGCAATGAGGAAGAATTATACCAAAATATTAAAATAATACCTTGGGAACAATATTTAACCCCAAAGCATACTTTAGCCATTCATGCTGTAGTACATTCCAAAGATTTTACAGACAACTCCTATTACATAGCCTTAAAATCAAAAGATGCTATCGTAGATTATTTTAGAGAAAAAACCGGAGAACGGCCATCAATAGACATAAAGCATCCCGACTTAAGCATTCATGTATACATTCATCAAAATAGTTGTACCATTTCCCTTGACAGCTCAGGAGATTCATTACATAAAAGAGGATACCGTGAACGCACCAACATCGCGCCTATCAATGAAGTGTTGGCAGCAGGTCTAGTACTCTTAAGTAGTTATGACGGTAGCACACATTTCTTAGACCCGATGTGTGGCAGTGGTACACTCTTGATAGAAGCAGCTATGGTAGCCTGTAATATACCGGCCAATATAAACAGGCCTGAATTCGGTTTTGAAAAATGGCCTGATTATGACAATGCGCTATTTGAACGCATCCATGATGCGATGTTAAAACGTATTAAAGGACCGCGCCTTAGTATAACCGGCTATGACAAAGCACCTTCAGCAGTAGAAAAGGCTAAAGAAAACGTGAAAAATGCCAATTTGAGTGAATTCATTCAAATTAAACGAACTAATTTTTTCCACACCGAAAAACAAGTTGAAGGTCCCATGACCATTCTGTTTAATCCACCTTATGGAGAAAGACTTAAGATAGATTTAAGCAGCTTTTATAAAAATATTGGAGATAGATTAAAGCAACATTACCCTCAAACGCAAGCCTGGCTAATAACCTCAAATATGGAAGCTATTAAAAATGTGGGATTACACACCAGCCGTAAAATTGCCCTTAAGAATGCGCATTTGGACAGCAAGTTGGTTTGTTATGATATTTATAAAGGAAGTAAAAAAATCTCCAAATTACAAAGACCAAAGACTAGCGACCAATGAGCAACAACCAAAGGCCAAAGACTAACCACCACCGACCAACAACCAACGACCAAAGACCAAAGACTAAAGACTAACGACTAATGACAACAAAAACTAGAAAACCTGATTGGCTGAAAGTTAAACTACCAACCGGAAAAAAATATACTTCGCTGCGAAATATTGTAAAAGATTACAAGCTACACACTATATGTACCAGTGGTAGTTGTCCAAACATGGGGGAATGCTGGACAGAAGGCACCGCTACTTTCATGATCTTGGGGAATATTTGTACTCGCTCTTGTGGATTTTGTGGCGTACAAACCGGCAGACCCAATGAAGTGGATTGGTCAGAACCTGATAAAGTAGCACATTCCATCAAGTTAATGGGTATCAAACATGCTGTTATCACTTCAGTAGACAGGGACGATTTGGAAGACATGGGATCTATCATCTGGGCAGAAACCGTCAAAGCAATCCGTAGGGAAAATCCAAATACAACCTTGGAAACACTCATTCCGGACTTTCAAGGTATTCATAAACATATAGACCGTATTGTGAAAGTACAGCCGGAAGTAGTCTCTCACAATCTGGAAACTGTTGAAAGATTAACCAGATCTGTTCGTATACAAGCCAAGTATCAAAGAAGCCTGAAAGTACTGCAATATTTAAAAGAATCCGGTTTACCACGAACTAAATCAGGTTTGATGTTGGGCTTAGGTGAAACCAAAGAAGAAGTCATCCAAAGTTTAGAAGATCTGGCCAAACATAAAGTGGATGTTGTTACCATTGGACAGTATCTATCACCTTCTAAAAAACACTTACCCGTAAAAGACTTTATCACACCCGATACTTTTGAGGAATATAAGAAAATTGGCTTGGAGATGGGCTTTAGGCATGTAGAAAGTGGGGCATTGGTTCGCTCATCCTACAGGGCACATAAGCATCTGAAGTAATTTTTAGGTGACTTCGATACACCCTAACGTGGACAAACCATAAATCTCAATTTCCAAATCCCAAATAAATTCCAAATTTCAATATTTTTAAACACCAAAATTCTTGTAAAAAAACAAGAATATCATTAGTAAGATACTGAAACATACTTGCCTGCCCCAGGCAGGTTCAGGGCACTCAGTCATTTATAAAATTTAAACAAAAAACCTTGTCAATAGTATTTAACATCCCCTTAACTAAACTTACCAAATAATGGCATAGGCTTTGCGTTAAGATAAGTACAATGGTAGTAAACAATTGTACTTTTTTTCATTGTAAATAATATTTGGTTAGTTAGGCAATACTCCTGCTTTAGTTCTTTAAAAAGTGGGGGTATTGTTTTTTTATATTAATTTATTCCTCACCATCCAAATTAATATAAGCCAAAAACTCCTTTTTGACTTCAGAGTCCTTAAAACGGCCGCTATATTCTGAAGTGATGGTTGAACTGCCTACATCTTTAATACCCCGGGTAATCACACACATATGCTGCGCATCTATGACACAAGCTACATCCTCAGTATCCAATACTTTTTTCAAATCCGCAACGATTTGGCGTGTCAAACGTTCCTGTACCTGAGGGCGTTTGGCGTAATAGTTGACAATTCTATTGATCTTTGACAAGCCAATCACAGTTCCATTGGAAATGTATGCTACATGGGCTTTTCCAAGAATAGGCAATAAATGGTGCTCACAAGTTGAGGATACCCCAATATTCTTTTCAACCAACATTTCACCATATTTAAATTTATTCTCAAAAGTGCTCATGCGTGGTCGCTTATCCGGATGAAGCCCATCAAAAATCTCTTGCACCAACATCTTGGCTACCCTGCGAGGGGTACCTTGTAGACTATCATCTGTTAGATCTAAGCCTAGAGTGATTAAAGTATCTCTAACATTTTTTTCTATACGAGTCATTTTTTCCTCATCACTCATCTCAAAAGCATCTTTACGCAAAGGCGTTTCTACACTTTTACTTATATGATCATTTCCTATTTCGTCTTTGGTTTGTGGCATTTAAATTAGCATCTTTAGTTTAATAGATTAGCAAAAGTAGGTATAATATTTATAGAAAAAGTTTAAAAACTATGAAAAACTAATTCAGATATTGAAAATAATCTTTCAGTATAACGGCATTAATTGTTTGAGGGGTGTGTATTTCTAATAGTTGAACTTGATTATTAATCTCTATAAAATCCCTCCATACTTCACGCAAATCTTCTACTGTTTTAACATTTAAATAACGCACATTGTGCATTTTACAAATCTGTTCTGCATTTAGCTTATGAGGCGATTCAAAATAATCTAATTGCTCAGAATCCTCCGGGCCAGGAATAAATCTGAAGATCCCTCCCCCCCCATTATTGAGGAGTACGATCTTAAAGTTCTTTGGAATATATTGGTTCCACAGGGCATTGCTGTCATAGAAAAAACTCAAATCACCCGTAACCAATACTACAGGCTTGTCACTACCAACTGCTGCACCTACTGCCGTAGATACACTTCCATCAATACCACTGGTACCACGATTGGCATAAATATTTTGTTTTTCAGACCAACTAAATAATTGAGCATAGCGAATGGCTGTCGAATTTGAGAAATGAATCACTAAATCATCCGGAAGCTTTTGATTAAGAAATTGAAAGACAGAAAAATCAGAAAAAGTAATCTCTTGAAAAAAAGCCCGGTGCCTTTTCTGACGCTGTAATCTCAGTTGCAACCATTTTTGTTTAAAACCACGTTCTTTAGTTTTGGTTAAAAAGAAAAACTGACTAAAGAATAATTGAGGACTTACTTCAAAATGTTTCTCCATCACATGAAAAGTATCTAAGGGCCAAGCTCTATCTATATGCCAGTGATGTTTTGGCGGGTATTTTCTCATTAAATATTTTATTTTCTTGGATACCACCATACCACCTAATGTCAATAAAACTTCAGGCCGGTAGTTTTCAAAATCCTCCTCTCGTATCGGAAAAACCATCTTGTCAATGCAGGCGATAAATTCCGTGTGATGTACATTCGATGTTGCTTCCGTTAAAATAACCACAGAAGGATCTTTAGTTAAATGCCCCAATTGAGTTTGCAACATTTCGTCCGGCGGGTGTGCCCCCACAACAAGCATTTTTCGAGTAGATCGATTCCAAATTTCGGCAAATTTCTCTAACTCGTTAACAGGAATGGGTTTTTCATTTAGTAAACTGTCATTATTGTCTTTTAATGGTTGAAAAACAGAGGTTGAAACCTCAACTTTTTCATATAATGGTTCTGATAAAGGCACATTGATATGTATAGGTCCGGATTTTTCTTGTTGCATTTTCAAGGCTTTTAGTAAGACTTCTATATTAAAATCAAAATCCGTTTCAGTCAGATTAGCCTCTGCCAAAATATGATTGGCGTAGACATGTTCTTGTCGAATGGTTTGACCGTCACCAATATCTATCAATTCTTTTGGGCGGTCTGCCGAAATTACGGTAATTGGAATTTGACTATAAAATGCTTCAGCCACAGCAGGATAGTAATTGAGTAGCGCCGAGCCCGAAGTGCATACTACTGCAACCGGTTCTTGTAACTGTTTTGCTAAACCCAAAGCAAAAAAAGCAGCTGATCGTTCATCTACAACACTATATTTTTTGATCTCAGGATAGGCGGCTAATTCAATGATCAAAGGGGCATTGCGCGATCCGGGAGAAACCACCACATGCTTGTATCTATAAGCATCTAAGGTGCCTATAACTTGCTGTGCTTGAAAATGCTTGGAATGTTTCAATTTACCTCATTAATCTGTTGAAAAGCTGTCAAACCAATCTATTAACTTTTGGTTATCTATTTCAGATATTCGTGCTTCGGGATGGAAAACTATATACAATGCCAAAGGCATTTCTCTTTTACGTATGGTTTCGTCTAAATCACTTAAAATATGTGATTTTTGGTTCTCGTTATAAGCACCCCATTCATCAAAATTGAGATGTTCTTTACCTTCTTTAACATGTGAACTCACCAACCATGATATAGGTGCTACCTCATGATACCACTCATATTGCGTATTGTTTGAATGACAATCATAACAAGAACGTTCCAAAATAACTTCGATATCTGCCGGCACTTCCGTAACTTGGCTAAGTGCCTCAGGAGAGACATTGCTATCCAAATTTTTAGTAGGCCTGATGACTTGCATTAATACAAGAACAGCTAAGAGTATCCACAAAACTTTTTTCATTCTTTTAAGTCTTTCATTAGAACTTCAAAGATAGAATTTTTTAAGTGACAAAATTTAGAAAAACTAAGCATTAAAATAAAAACTTTCTTTTTCTCTACCTTTGCACCTATTCAATTTTTATGATGCGAAAACTCGTCTTTGCCACTAATAATATTCATAAATTACGTGAGGTCAAAAGCCTTCTACCCGATTGGAATATTCTAAGCCTCCAAGATATCGGATGTAGAACGGATATTCCCGAAACGCAAAATACTATTGAGGGGAACGCCTTACAAAAAGCGCAATATGTATATGATAAATATGGCCTAAATTGTTTTGCTGATGATACGGGTTTACTAGTGGACGCTTTAGATGGCGCTCCGGGGGTTTATTCAGCCCGCTATGCCGGAGAACCTGCCAATGCGCAAAAGAACCTCAACAAATTGATGCAAAAACTACGGGGGAAAACTAATCGTCAAGCACACTTTAAAACAGTGATCGCACTAATTTTAAATGGAAAAAATTATACTTTTGAGGGAATTTGTCAAGGTAGAATTACCACTAAAGCGAAAGGGCAAAAAGGCTTTGGCTACGATCCTGTTTTTCAACCCGTTGGATATGAGAAAACTTTTGCTGAAATGTCGCAAGTTGAAAAAGGAGTCATCAGTCATCGGGGTCAAGCTGTACGTAAACTAATTGAGTTTTTAAACAAAAATGAGCACCGCAAATAAATATTCAGAAAGGTTAATCTTAGTTGGCTTACTCTTATTCTTATTGGTTGTTTGGTTACTAAATATAAGTTTAGGTTCGGTTTATATTTCTTTTCAGGATATTTTAAACGTTCTTTTTAAGCCTGATTATGCTGATACCACCTCCTACCAAATTATCGTAGAGTATCGCTTACCTAAATCAATTACAGCTATCATTACCGGCGCAGCATTAAGTGTTTCCGGACTTTTATTACAAACACTTTTTAGAAACCCAATGGCAGGTCCATCCGTATTAGGTATATCGAGTGGCGCCGGTTTGGGGGTAGCCCTTTTAATCTTAGGAAGCCAGTTAGTCGGTTGGCCATTGCTTGCAGAAAGTGGCGCCAGTTTTCCTATTATTATCTCAGCTATTATAGGAGCTGTCTTGGTTTTATTACTTATCATTGGGATCAGTTTTCGGGTCAAAAGTAGTGTGACACTTCTCATCATCGGATTGATGCTGGGTGCCTTGACTACCGCTATCATCAGCATCCTGACCTATTTTAGCAAAGCTACTCAATTACAACAGTTTATGTTTTGGAGTTTTGGCAGTTTGGGACATCTGACATACCAGGAATTGAGAATTTTGGGAAGTATCGTTTTAGTAGTTTTATTAAGTATTATTCCCTTTTTAAAAAACTTAAATGCATTACTCCTTGGAGAAAATTATGCTCGAAGCATGGGAGTGTCTGTACAAAGGGTCAAACAAATTATTTTGCTAGCCAGTGGTATACTTATCGGTGTCATCACAGCTTGGACAGGGCCTATTGCTTTTATTGGATTGACTGTTCCACATATTGCTCGCCTGTTACTGAAAACTTCCAATCATTTTATACTTTATCCGGCTATTATATTAATAGGTAGCAGTTTTCTATTAGTCTGTGACAGTGTTTCTCAATTACCTTTTAACGAAATGGTGATCCCTGTAAATGCTATTACCTCCCTTATTGGTGCACCTTTGGTTATTTGGTTGATTCTTAAAAAGAAAAATATTGTCAGGCTATGAATAATTCACAAACAAATATCACGCTTGACAAATTACAGGTTGGCTATAATATGCAAGCATTACACGAGGCTTTTAGCTCAAAGGTGAATACTGGTGAATTTATCTGTATCATCGGTAAAAATGGCACCGGAAAATCTACTTTGTTACGTACTTTAGCAGGTATACAAAAACCGGTTTCGGGTCAGATATTTTTGAACGAAACCGATATGGGTCATTTGTCACTCAAAAAAATAGCCCGGAGAATAGCTTTAGTACTTACTGAAAGCCTACAAGACCCTTATATCAGAGTATTTGACCTCATTGCTTTAGGAAGGCAAGTCTATACCGATTGGAAGCACCACCTCAGTGAAGTAGATAAAAATATGATTCATCATGCGATTAGCGTCACACAAACCGGGGAGCTTCTAAACAAAGAATTCTACAAACTCTCTGACGGTCAAAAGCAGCGCGTACAGCTCGCACGTGCCTTGGCACAGGATACTGCTAATATTTTTTTGGACGAACCCACCAACCACCTGGATATACAGTACAAGATGGACACATTTCTCTTACTACAAAAAATGGCACGACAAAACCAAAAAAGTATTCTTCTAAGTACACATGAGATAAGTTTTGCCATGCAATTAGCAGATCGGATTTGGCTTTTTGATGAGGGAAATATTAGGGATATCAAACCGCAGGATAAAGAAACACCTCAGATCATCGAAAAAATTTTTAACACCGAAAGCATTCGCTTTAACCCAAAAACCAGTACTTTTGATTTTTTGAAAAAATAACCTTCTTTGAGCAAACAAAATCTCAGCATAGCCATTGTAATCTTAAATTGGAACGGAAAAGACTTATTAAGACAATTCCTTCCAAATATCATTCGGTACAGTGATCCGGTTTATACTACTATTTATTTGGCAGACAATGCTTCCACCGATGATAGTATTGAGTTTGTCAAACACAATTTCTCTGAAGTCAAGATCATCAAGAATGACAGAAACTACGGCTATGCTCAAGGCTATAACAAGGCTTTGGAACAGGTAGATGCCGACATCTTTGCTTTGGTCAATTCTGATATTGAAGCGACCCAAGACTGGCTGTTACCTATAATTGACCATTTTCATAATAATCCAAATACTATAGTAGTCCAACCCAAAATTCTCGATTATAAAAACAAACAAAAATTTGAGTATGCCGGTGCAGGAGGAGGGCTTTTAGACCGTCTGGGTTATCCCTACTGTAGAGGTCGGGTTTTCAACACTTTGGAAACAGACGAAGGCCAATATAACGATACCAAAAAGATCACATGGGCTTCGGGTGCCTGTTTTTTTGTTCGGGCGAATGTTTTCAAGGAATTAGAAGGATTTGATGATCTTTATTTTGCCCATCAAGAGGAAGTAGATTTGTGTTGGCGTGCAAGAAATCGCGGTTATGACATTCAATATATCGGTACTTCCACAGTATATCATGTAGGTGGTGCCACCTTACACAATGCTCATTGGAAAAAAACATTTTTAAACTTCCGAAACAGTCTTTTTAATCTCGTTAAAAATGCCCCTCACTACCCTATTTTAGTCTTTTTCAGGTTATTACTCGATGGCGTGGCAGGGCTTAAATTTCTCTTTGAAGGAAAGTTCATCCATACCTGGGCTATTATTTTGGCACATTTTTCTTTTTACAAGTATTGTGGAAAAATGCTAAAAAAAAGAAAGAAAGTTACTCCCAAGAAAAGTGATTATTTCAAACGCAACAGTATCGTTTGGGATTATTTTATAAGAGGAAAGAAAAAAATTTAAACTTCAAACATACAGTCCCATCATATTTAGATGAAAACTTTTTTACTTTTTCACCAAACTAATCCTTATAATCATATAACCTATCAAGCCTGCTATAAAGGAAGCAATGATGATTCCTACTTTTGCTGAATTCAAATAATCCGGTATATCGCTAAATGCCAATCCGGCTATAAATAATGACATGGTAAAGCCAACACCGGAAAGTATGGCTACCCCTATGAGTTGTTTTAACTGCATGTTTTCAGGTAGAAAAGCTAATTTTATTTTAATACTTATAAATGAAAATAAACTTACCCCAAGTGCTTTTCCTAACACGAGTGACAGGACGATAGTCCAAACCAAATTGTAATCTATAGTAGCATCCGTCGAAAAACTAATCCCAGCATTTGCCAACGCAAAAACGGGCATCACAAAGTAAGCCACCCAAAGGTGTAAACGGTGCTCAAGTTCCTGAACCGGTGATTGAAATTTTCTTGTCAAATCATCCAACCTGTCTAATTCATTAATCTGTTTGTGTGACAATATGGGTTTTTCACGGTCATTATGGTCGCCCAAAACATCTAAAACTTCATGTACCTGACTTGAATAATCGTCAATACACAAACGCTGGCTCACAGGCACAGCAAAGGCCAACAAAATACCGGCAACTGTTGGGTGAATACCGGATTTGAGAAATAAAACCCAGATAACGATACCAAAAACCAATAAGAGCATCTTGTTGAAATATTTGAAATAAGACAACACGTATAGCAGGGCTAATAAAATACCTGCATACAACAACAGCATCCACGATACATTACTCGTATAAAACAAAGCAATGACCAGCACTGCACCTATATCATCTATGATGGCAAATGCCATTAAAAATATCTTAAGGCTCAAAGGCACCCTTTTTCCCAGCAATTGTAGAATGGCTAAGGTAAATGCAATATCAGTTGCCATGACTATACCCCAACCATCTTTTGTGGCAGGATTTTCATTCAAAAACACATAAAATAAAAAAGGAACTACCATACCCCCCACAGCTGCAAAAATGGGCAGTGAAGCTTTCTTTAAGCTGTTTAATTCCCCCAATGTGATCTCACGTTTAATCTCTAAGCCGATTAGAAAAAAGAATATAGCCATCAAACCGTCATTAATCCATAATATCAAAGGTTTGATCAAATGAAAATCACCGATACTAAAACCTATTTTATATTGTAAAACCCCTAGGTAGAGGTCACTAGTAGCAGCCCAATTGGACAACAACAATGCTGAGATCGTAGCAAAAAACAATAAGAAACCTCCGGCACTTTCAGCTTTGATAAATCTTTGAATAGGTGATAGTAAAGGTTTTAACATGGTAAATCAATTAATTGTTGAAATTTTAACAAAAATACTATTTAAAGCTTGGATAACAAATCGTTATAAAACGATATTGTTTATACTTTAATTTGTTTTATTGATAAATAAAACCCTCACTGTTGCCAATGAGGGATTGAATATTTATTAATAAAAAATTATTTCTTTTTTCTTAATTCCTGCTGTTCCTGAGCTTGTTTCATGGCATCATCCAAGCGCTGCCTAAAGGCACTTTTCTTGCGATTTGGCGCTTCTGCTTTTTTCTTTTGAACCAAAGCATGTACCTTTTTCTCGTCTATCACCCATGTTTTAATCACATACATGATCGCGATGGTCAACAAGTTGGACACAAAGTAATACAAACTCAAGCCACTACCATACATATTAAAGAACACCAACATCATCACCGGGGAAATATACAACATCACTTTCATCATTTTTTGCATATCGGGCATACCTTCCTGTTGTGGGGGTTGCATATTGGCTTGCTGACTTTGGCTCATCTGCATATAGAAGAATATAGCGATAGATGCCAATAAGGGGAACAAACTCACATGATCTCCATAAACCGGTATTTTGAATGGCAATTTCAATACTTCATCATAAGCCGATAGGTCGTCTGCCCATAAGAAGCCTTTTTGACGCAAGTCAAACCAGGACGGGAAAAAGCGGAACAAGGCAAAGAATACCGGCATTTGCAATAGTGCCGGAATACAACCCGAGAGCATACTCACCCCCGCCTTACTTTGTAAAGCCATAGTTTCTTGCTGGCGTTTCATCGCATCTTTCTTATCCGGATATTTCTTGTTGATCTCCTCCATTTCAGGGCGTAAGACCTTCATTTTGGCACTGGAGAGGTATGACTTGTATACCAGTGGCGACATGATGATCCTCACCACAATCGTCATCAGGATGATGATCAGACCAATACTGCCGATCACAGATTCCAAAGAATTGAATACCGGAATGATGATATATGTATTGATCCAGCGGAAAATACCCCAACCCATATTGATGGCACGTTCATAATGATGCCCATCATATGTCTTTAAAATATTATAGTCAGCAGGACCAAAATAATAATTCCAGTTGTAATTCAGGTTACCTGCAGTAGCTTCTAAAGGTATTTTAGTGTTAAAATGCTTCGTGTAAATAGTGTCTTTATCCTCATCTTTCACTAAATTTTGTGAACTGACCAAAGCTTGTTTGATAGGCTGGTCAGCAGAGAGTATGGAAATAAAGAATTGCTGTTTATAGGCCAGCCAATGGATATTTTCAATTTCTTTTTCTTTACCATCACCCATGGGACTGATATTATCAAATTCATCACCGTCGTAGTGGTATTTAAGGGCAGAATATTGATTCTCGTATTTGATACTCTTTTCGGTATGAAAAGTTTTCATATCCCAGGTCAGGCCAATGGGTTTAGACACATCCAAAACCTGCTCAAGCCCTTGAGACTTAATACTAAAATCAATCAAATAATCATCCGGTTTTAAAGTATATATGTATTCCAAGTAGCGGTTTTGATCTACTTTCAACTTCATAGACAAAGTGGTAAAACCATCATTTTTAATGAGTTCCGGTTCAAAATACATATCTGCCGTGTTCAACACCCTGTTATCACGGGTAGAAAAATCAATATATAGCGCGGCATTATGATCTTTCACAAGGTAAAGTGGTTCCTTGTCGTACGTGAGATGGTCTTTCAGTAATAATTCCTGTATCATCCCTCCCTTGTTAGCCACTGTGATCTTTAAAAGTTCATTTTCTATGGTAGTAGTGGCATCTGTTGCAGAAGACAAAGTGGCTGAGTAGGCAAAAGCTCCAAGCGCCGTTTTGGCTTCTGTTAGTTTCAAGGAGTCCACATTTGAAGCGGCCAAAGTTGATTCATTTACATTTTCAAGCGCAATAGTATCTTTTATTTGTTGTGCTTCACGTAGTTTTTGAATGCTGTCAGTTTGTTGTTCGATCTTGGCCTTTTTGGCTCTTTCAGCTTCGGCTTTTTGAGATTGGCTGTAGAACATCCACATCATGATACCTGCCATGAGTAGCAATCCGATAAGGCTGTTGGGGTCAAATTTCTTTTGTTCCATGAATAAATTATTATGTCAGTTTGTCATTAAGACAAAAGTTTCACCTTTTTTAAGGCTGCAAATGTACCATTAAAATGTAAATTAAAAGAAGTAATTCTACTATATACTACGGCCACCTGTAATTAATCGTCAAAATGTTTAATATAATTTGACAAAGAGTGTTCCAA
>JANTFO010000002.1 GCA_024763365.1 Flavobacteriaceae bacterium | reverse complement strand
GTAAGTATATTTGATATCAAATCAAGCCTTGTAGGTAGCTCATCAGGATATAAAATTAAAAATGCAGCACCTGTATTGGTAGAAATTAAATAAAAGAAATAGACACTAAAATTCTGAATAATGAATCGTTTTAAAATCATATTGTTGAGTTTTCTGCTTGTAACAACCTATGTGTCACAAGCACAAACAAATTTGCTGAATGCCAAAACCCCTCAGGAGATTGGTAAAAAAACTGAGATGCAAAAGGTGGCAGATAATGATGAACCTTTGGAATATGGTTATATTGATGATCGTGATATCTATTGGTCAAAAGTAGTTTGGGAATATTTAGACCTCAATGAGCGTTTAAATTTACCTTACTATTATCCTATTGATACCATGCGTATTTCATCTGACCGTAGATCTTTATATGATACGCTCTTAAGAGGTATCAAACAAGGAAAAATATCAGAGGTGTATGACGATTCCTATTTTACGACTAAGTTGACCTATCAGGAAATTCAGGAAAAACTTTACAGACGTGATACAGTGCCGGAAGGTATTGATATTTTAAATGCTGACCCAAATGCGGATATTTCGGAGTATATTGACATTTATAATATTGATTCTGAGCATATTGAAGGCTATAAAATAAAAGGCGTTTGGTATATTGACAAGCGTCAAGGTGAAATGAGATTTAGGTTATTGGGTGTGGCTCCGGTAGCGCAAGATGTACAAACAATCGGAAGAGATGATATTGGTGATATCAATGAAAAACTAGCCATTTTTTGGGTTTTCTATCCAGATGCGCGCCAAGTAATGCACGATATGAAAGTTTTTAACCCCAATAACGCAGCATTTCCCATTTCTTTTGATCATTTGTTGAATGCCCATAGATTTAGTTCTTTAATATATAAAGAGGAAAATATTTATGGAGATCGTGAAGTCAAGGAATATGTTAAAGGAAATTCCCTGTTTCAGGTCTTAGAATCTGAAAAATTAAAAGAAGACATACGTAATAAAGAACTGAATATTTGGAATTACTAATTTGGTTATAAATTAATTAAAAAGACATCTGAAAAAGATGTCTTTTTTTGTTTTGAGTAATGATGAAACAATATGATTATCTGATTGTAGGTTTCGGATTGGCCGGTATGGCAATGGCTGCTGTATTGGAAAAGTATGGAAAAACCTATAGGGTTATTGACAACAATCCAAATTTGGATACCAGAGTGGTAGGTGGTATGTACAATCCTATTATCTTAAAACGATTTACACCTGCCTGGCAGGCTGATGAAATGTGGCGGTTTTCCAAAGGTTTTTATGAGGATATGGAAGCCAAATTTCAGAAACAGTACCTATTTCCTGCCAATATAAGACGTATTATTCACAATACGGAAGAACAAAACAATTGGGTAGTAGCCTCTGATAAGCCGGTTATGTCAAGCTATATGAACCCAAAAATTATGTATGATCAAGTCAATGGCATAAAGACACCCTTTGGCTTTGGAGAGTTACATGGAGTAGGTAGGGTAGCCGGTGAAGAACTATTAAAAGATTATAAGTCTTATTTAATAGAAAAGGGCCTGTTCACTTTTTCAGATTTTAAATACAGTTTGTTGGAACATCATGAATATGGAGTTAAGTATCAGGATATTAAGTTTAATAAAATTATTTTTTCAGAGGGTTCTTATGTTTTATATAATCCTTTTTTTAATGAGGTTGAAATGAAACCTGCTAAAGGTGAAATGTTAGTACTTAAAATTCCTGAACTTACTATAGATTTTACAATCAAATCTGGTGTATTTTTAGTGCCTCTGGGTGATAATCTATACATTACTGGCGCTACGTATAACTGGGAGGATATCACATTAAGTCCAACTGATGAAGCACAATTTGAGATTGAAGAAAAGTTAAAAAGTTTTTTGAGTGTACCTTATGAAATTGTTGCTCGAAAAATCGGTATCAGGCCTACTGTAAAGGATAGAAGGCCTGTTATTGGCATACATCCCTCATACAAAAATATGGCACTTTTAAATGGATTAGGTACACGTGGAGTGATTATCGCACCTTATTTAGCCCAAACTTTGTATAAGCATATGACAAATGCCCAAAAACTACCCCAAGAAATGGACATTCAAAGATTCTATACGATCAATTGATATAAAATAGCTATTTTGCAACAATGATTGATTTACAGAATTTATCGGTATCTTTTTCAGGGACCTATTTGTTTTCCAATATCAGTTTTAAATTAAATCCTGGAAACAGAGTAGGTTTGGCAGGAAAAAACGGAGCCGGTAAATCTACTTTATTACGTGTAATAGCCGGAGAACAAGAATACGAAGGCCAATTAAATATTGATAAAAATGCCAAAATTGGTTTTTTAAAACAAGACATCGATTTCAATCAGGGTAAAACTATTCTTGAGGAAACCTATCAAGCTTTTGAAGAAATAATTGCCGCAGAAAAAAAAATCAATAAGATCAATAGAGCCTTAGCTGAGCAAACTGACTATGAAAGTGAAGCTTATCATGAACTAATGCATAGTTTAGATGACTTAACACATCAGTATGAACTTTTAGGGGGCTATACTTATAAAGGCGAGACGGAAAAAATATTACTTGGTTTAGGTTTTAAGCGTGAAAATTTTGACCAGTTGACAGAACATTTTTCCGGAGGGTGGCGTATGCGTATAGAATTGGCAAAAATCCTCTTGCAGCAGAATGATATTTTACTTTTAGATGAACCAACCAACCACTTGGATATAGATTCCATTATCTGGTTTGAGAATTTCTTGTCGCAGTTTAAAGGTATTGTATTACTCGTTTCACATGACAGGATGTTTTTGGATCGGGTCACCAATCGTACTATTGAGATTTCATTAGGCCATATTTATGATTTTAAAAAGTCTTATTCCGCCTATCAAAGCATTCGTAAAGGATTGATAGAAAAACAAGTACAAGCAAAAAAAAATCAGGATAAAAAGATCAAGCAAACTAAAGAGCTTATTGAAAAGTTTCGCTATAAAGCCAGTAAAGCTGCTTTTGCTCAGTCTTTAATTAAAAAGCTGGAAAAAATTGTGCCGATAGAAGTAGATACAGAAGATCATTCGGTGATGAATGTTCGCTTTCCCCATGCAGAACCTCCAGGTAAGATTATATTTGAATTGGAAAATATCACAAAATCATATGGAGATAATCTAGTGATTGATAATTATAACCTAATACTTGATAGAGGAAGTAGAATAGCTTTTGTTGGACAAAATGGAATGGGGAAGACTACATTGGCAAAAATTTTGGTACAAGAAATAGATTTTAAAGGTAAATTGATTCATGGGAGCAATGTCAAAATAGGCTATTTTGCACAAAACCAGGCTGAATATTTAACTGCTGAAAACACTCTGTTGCAAGAGATGGAAACAGTAGCCAACGAACAGAACAGGGTTGAAATCAGAAATAGATTGGGAAGTTTTTTATTTGGTGGAGATGATGTAGAAAAGAAAGTAAAAATGTTATCCGGAGGTGAACGAAACCGCTTGGCTTTGTGTAAAATGTTGATGAATCCGTTTAACGTATTGATCATGGACGAGCCAACCAATCATTTAGATATGCGCTCAAAAAAAGTATTGAAAAAGGCTTTAAAAGAATTTGATGGTAGCATCATTTTGATTTCTCACGATCGTGAATTTTTACAAGGTTTGGTAGATAGGGTATATGAATTTAGAGATCATAAGATTAAAGAGTTTCTGGGTGGTATAGATTATTACCTAGGTGAAAGAAACTTTGAGAATTTTAGAGAGGTCGAAAAAAAGCAGTCTGAATCAAGTGAAAAGCCCAAAGAAAAAGTCAATTTATCTAGAGAATTCCAAAAAGAAATAAAACGTATTAAAAATAAGATCAGCAAGTTGGATATAGCTATTAAAAATACTGAGAAAGAAATTGAAGAAATGGAAAGGAAAATTTCATCTAGTGAAACGTCAGTTTTAGATGTCAACTTTTTTGTACAGTATCAGGAAAAAAAGGATGATTTGGATGCATTGGTGGAGGAGTGGATACACTTGGATGAATCACTTTTAAAAAAAATAAACCTTTCTTAACTATTTAAAAAGTATAGTATTTGTAAATTGCACTTCTTTTGTTAATATATCAATGCATTATTTTTATCACATAGGGGCCTTTTTTTTAATGCTAAAAGAGGTTTTTAAAAAACCGGAAAAATGGAAGGTCTTTTGGGAACAACTCTTTCGGGAGATAGATGATTTAGGATTAAAATCATTAGGTATTGTTGGATTCATTGCTTTTTTTGTTGGAGGGGTTGTATCCATTCAAACAGCTTTAAACGTAGAAAGTCCATTTATTCCTAAATATCTTATTGGGTTTGCTACTAAAAGGTCTGTTATCCTTGAATTTGCACCAACTTTCATTTCAGTGATTTTAGCTGGTAAAGTAGGTTCATATATTACCTCCAGTATAGGTACTATGCGAGTAACTGAACAAATAGACGCCTTGGAGATTATGGGGATAAACTCTATCAATTATTTAGTTTTACCAAAAGTTGTGGCAGTCTTATTATTTTATCCGGTATTGGTTGTATTAGCGATGTTCCTCGGTATATTCGGCGGTTGGGCTGCTGGCATTATCACAGATTTGTTTTTTACGGAGGATTATATCATGGGAATACAATTGGATTTTGACCCATATTTTATACAATATGCGTTAATCAAAACTTTGGTTTTTGCTTTTGTGATGGTTACCATAGCCTCTTATCACGGGCATAGGGTTTCAGGAGGTGCCTTAGAGGTAGGTAGAGCCAGTACAAAGGCTGTAGTGTGGACCAGTATAGTGATTATATTGTTGAACTATTTTCTAACTCAAATGCTTTTAGGGTAATGATCAACGTACATGACATACACAAATCCTTTGGAGAAATGCATGTTTTAAAAGGTATTTCTGCAAACTTTGAAAAAGGTAAAACCAGCATGGTAATTGGGCAAAGTGGATCCGGTAAAACAGTATTTATGAAAAGTATGTTGGGGCTTTTTGATCCTGATAGTGGCCAAATATCTTTTGATGGAAGAATTTTTCATGATTTGAGTGAAAAAGAAAAGCGAAACATAAGAAAAGAGATTGGGATGGTTTTTCAAGGAAGTGCACTTTATGATTCTATGAGTGTAGAAGAAAATGTAATGTTTCCATTACGGATGTTTACCAGCCAGACTAATAAGGAAATGTTAGATCGAGTAAATTTTGTGCTCGATCGGGTTAATTTGTTAAACACTAATAAATTATTCCCATCAGAGTTGTCCGGAGGAATGAAAAAAAGAGTAGCCATAGCACGTGCCATTGTGATGAATCCAAGGTATTTGTTTTGTGATGAACCCAATTCTGGTTTGGATCCACGAACAGCCATTGTCATTGACAACCTTATTAGAGAGATTACCTTAGAGTATAATATGACAACCGTGATCAATTCCCACGACATGAATTCTGTGATGGAAATTGGAGATAAAATCGTTTTCCTTAAAGATGGTTATAAAGCTTGGGAGGGTTCTAAAGAAACCATTTTTAAAACTGATAATGAAGCTATCGTTGACTTTGTATATTCTTCTAATTTATACAAAAAAGTCCGTGAAGCCATGCAAAATGAATAGCTTAAAAATATTTTTTTATTCTTTATTTGATATTACTAAATAAGATTATATATTTGCACCCGCTTTAGAAGAAAATATTTATGACTTGGTAGCTCAGTTGGTAGAGCACCTCCCTTTTAAGGAGGTGGTCCTGGGTTCGAGACCCAGCCAAGTCACTTTTAGGAAACAGAATTCATTGATTTTGAGTTCTGTTTTTTTTTGTGGAGAAATTAAGTTGGTCGAGAAGCCTGTCCCGATGATCCGCCTGAGACGGAGATATCGGGAAGACCCAGCCAAGTCACTTTTAGGAAACAGAATTCATTGATTTTGAGTTCTGTTTTTTTTTGTGGAGAAATTAATTTGAGTAGAGAAGCCTGTCCCGATGATCCGCCTGAGGCGGAGATATCGGGAAGACCCGGCCAAGTCACTTTTAGAAAGACAGCATTTAGTTTTGGATGCTGTTTTTTCTTTTACATTATAAAATATCATGATGAAATGATTGAATTAAAGAGTAAAATTTAACAATTATATTAATTATTTTGTAAATTTGTAGAAAGCAAGGCTTGAAAATGAGAATGCTGCTTATTTATTCCCATTCTTAAATGTAATGTAAATACTTAGGTTATGCTATATTCATTCTTCCATAAAAATACCAATAAAAGAAACAGGAGATTATTCTTTTTTTTCATTATATCATTTGTAATTTGTTTTTTAACATTACGTCATTTTGATAAAAATTTACAAACTGAATTCAGCCCAAATGGTATTATTTCCTTTGAACTGGCCAAAGATGTTAATTTAACACAAAGTATCATAGATACATGGAATCAAAATCATGTTTTGGGAATAGCAGGATTGAGTATTGGTTTTGATTTTTTGTATTTAATTATTTATGCCTTCTTCTTGTCTCTTCTAATTTTTTTAATTGGAAAACCATGGAAAAGCCCAGTAGTTAGACGTATGACTCAGTTTTTTATCTATCTGATAGTCATAGCAGCCTTTTTTGATGTTTTGGAAAATATTGGCTTAATCCAAATACTTACAGGCAGTATCGATCAGCAATGGGTAAGTATGGCTTATTATTTTGCATTTCTCAAGTTTATTCTCATAAGCTTTTGTTTAGCTTATATTATTGTCAATGGTCTTATTGTCTTATTTAGAAGATTTATTTAGCTTTTAATATTTCATTTAATTGGGTATTTTTATCCGATGTTATTACCCTTACAAAATACTTTAGTTCAAGAAGTAGTTTACCGTGTAGAAGGTGCAGCTCCCTTTCGATTATGGATAAAACGAGAAGACCTTTTACACGAGCATATTTCCGGTAACAAATACAGAAAATTACGTTATAATTTAGAGCAGGCTAAAGCCGAAAAACAGGATACTTTGTTGACCTTTGGTGGTGCTTTTTCCAACCATATTGCAGCAACTGCAGCGGCTGGAAACGAACTGGGTTTTAAAACTATTGGCGTGATAAGAGGAGATGAGTTAGCCAAAGAAAAAGATATAAATCCAACATTAAGATTTGCCCAATCTCAGGGAATGCAATTCAAGTATGTGGATAGACAAACCTATCGGCAAAAAACTGATCCTACATTTATTGACCAATTACATCAGGAGTATGGTCGTTTTTACTTGGTGCCAGAAGGGGGGACTAATGAATTGGCTGTAAAAGGTTGTGAAGAAATACTGACAGAGACCGATATGGATTATGATTATATAAGTGTGGCTATTGGTACGGGTGGAACCATTTCCGGAATTATCAATGCTGCCGGTAAAGACCAAAAGATCTTGGGATTTCCAGCTCTAAAGGGAAATTTTTTAGACAAGGAAATTGAAAAATATGTCAATAGAACTGATAATTGGAGCCTGCAAGATTATCATTTTGGAGGTTTTGCTAAAATTGATAAAAAATTAATTACTTTTATCAATGATTTTAAAAGACAAACCGGCATTCAATTAGATCCGCTCTATACCGGAAAAATGGCTTTTGGTGTGATAGATATGTTGAGGAAATCAAAGCTGCCTGAAAAAGCAAAAATTCTGATGATCCACACCGGAGGGCTACAAGGTATACAAGGAATGAATATACGTTTACAAACTAAAAATTTACCCACTTTAAATTAAGATCGCATGCGTAAACTTCTATATTATTTTCTCGCTTTTAGTATAATCTCTTTTTTGGGATCATGTAGAGCCAAAAAGAAAACTGTTTCTAAAAAAACAAGAAATGAAGTTGTCAAACCCAAGAAAGAGGTGGTTGACAATACACAAGTTAAACCAGCAGAAACATTTTCTGAAAAAAGTGATATTAGTACGGAGGACTATGTAAAACAATATGCACCTATTGCTATTACTCAAATGAAAATTCACAAGATTCCTGCCAGTATAACTTTGGCACAGGGCATATTAGAGTCCAGAAGCGGGAATAGTGATCTCACAGCAGTATCTAATAATCATTTTGGCATCAAATGTCACAAAGGTTGGGATGGGATGCGTACTTTTTATAATGATGATAAGGAAGGAGAATGTTTTAGAGTATACAATGATCCCATGGAGTCTTTTAATGACCATTCAAAATTTTTAACCCAGAGATCGCGATATCAAAACCTTTTTACCCTACCCATATCAGATTATAAAGCATGGGCGCACGGATTGAAAAAAGCCGGTTATGCTACTGACAAAAAATATGCTCATAAATTGATTAAACTGATTGAAAAATATAATTTACATCAATACGATTTGCAGTCGGGTTTGATTGACAAAAAGCCCTTTAATAATAAAAAAGAAAAAGAAGCTATAAATCAAGTTTACCCTGATTTTTATATTGTTCAAAAAGGTGATGGATTGTATAAAATTTCAAAATTATATAACACAGATGTTCAGACTTTAATGGATATAAATGATTTGGAGGATACGAATATCTATCCTGGTCAACACATTTATCTGAAACCAAAAAATATAAAACAGGAAGTTGTTGAAATTCAAGAAATAAAAAGTGATACCATTCCTCCAGTTGCTACAAAACCTGATTTAAAAGAGCCTGAAGAAAAACCTGCAGCTAAGCAAGACAGTATAGTCAATTCAAAACCTACATTTCATATTGTAAGACCGGGTGAAAAATTATATGCTATTGCGTACCAATACAATTTAGAAATACCAGATATCAGAAAGTGGAATGGCATAAAAAAAGATGAAATAAGAGTTGGCCAAAAATTATATTTATCAGACCCTAATACAAGTATTACTTCCGTCGAGCAACCCATATCATCCCATACGCATACTGTAAAAAAAGGAGAAACTTTGTATTCCATTTCCAGGATGTATGATATGGAAATAAATGAATTAAGACGAAAGAATAATTTATCCGACAATACTATATTTGTGGGGCAAGAATTGAAGGTCAAATAAATACTATCATACCTCAGATTAACTCGGGAACCTTAAGTTCTGACTTATAGCATCAAGATATTAAGCCAAACCCATTCATTGGTTTTTATCCAATGAATAAAAAAAGACGCTATCTCATAAGCTTATTAAGTTGTTATTTCGAGCGGAGTCGAGAAATCTAATCTGTTGAATATTTAAAAATTAGATTTCTCCGTTTCAGTTGAAATGACAGAAAATTGTACTTATAAGATAGCGTCAAATTTTTTGCTAAAACTTATTCAGGTTGATTAGGAGTGTCAGGTCTTTGGGGCATACCCGATCTTTTTTGAGACCCTTTTGGGAATCTATTTCCTTTTTGCATCTTAGCAGGACGTCTTTTCATTTTTTGTTGACGTTCTTTTTGTAGTTCAAGGTATTTTTCAAACTGTTTGTCATCCAATATTTTTTTCATTTCTTTCTGCATGGCCAATTGATGATCTAACCTTTGATTTTTCCTGTTGAACATTTCTTCATCACCCGGGTTGCCTGCTTCACGTTTGGTTTTCATCTCTTCTCTGTATTTTTCACGTTCTTCGGCATTTTTCAGGAGTAAATTGTAAACATCTTTTTGTTGTTTCTCTGAAAGTCCTAACTGGAGTGATAATTGTTTGCTTTGCAATGTTGCATGTTGTTCCGGTGAAAAATTTGACCAAGCTTTACCGGGTCCTTGTTTTTGTGCAAAACTGACGATACTCAATAAGAATAAGGCACTTAATAAAATTGATTTTTTCATCTTTTTATGTTTGTATTTAAAATTTATATGTCTTTGACCATACTTTCAAAACCAGGTTTAAGTATTTAATGTTAAAAATTCCTTAAGAGTTTAAAAGGCGAAAAAGGTCTCTTTAAATTGCCAGAATTTGACAACGAACAGGACCAAAAATACAAAAGAAATCAGTAATTTGATAAAGGTTGATGTAAGGAATCCAAAGAAGGATCCAAAAGCAGCTTTGGTAGCTCGGCCGGTATCTTTACTATTATACATTAATTCACCTGCAAAAGCACCCACAAAGGCCCCGATCAAAAAACCGAGTGGAATGGGGGATAAAAGCCCGATGATCAACCCGATGGTTGTCCCCCACATGCCATATTTGGAACCACCATATTTTTTGGTCCCCATGGCGGGAATGATATAATCTAGAATGCTTATGATAATAGCAATACCCAGCGTAATGCCTAAAACCCACCAATCCATCGGGATGATACTGGTGAGGTAAAGTAAAAGTAAACCTACCCATCCAGTAGGTGGCCCCGGTAAAATGGGTAAGATAGAACCTACCAATCCGGCAATTGCCAATAAAAATCCTGTTATTACTAAGAATGTATCCATATTTAATTTTTGGGTTAAACTAAGCTATGTTTATCAAATAACATGCTAAAAAAACATTACGACTATTTGTCAGGAATAATAACGTATTGTTACAATCTATGAGATTATGTATTTTTGCCATGAGAGTTAATGAGTTAATGAGTTGATGAGTTGATGGGTTAAAGAGTTGATGGGCTTAACACTTAACTTCAAACACCTAACGTCTAACATCTAACGTCTAACACCTAACACCTAACACCTAATACCTGACAAATGAAATTAAAACCAGGCGATAAAGCCCCTGATTTTGCCGTAAAAGATCAAAATGGCACTTTGAGAAAACTATCAGATTATAACGGACGAAAATTGGTCTTGTTCTTTTATCCCAAAGCCAGTACACCCGGTTGTACGATGGAAGCTAAAAATTTACGTGATTTCTATACCGACCTCCAAAAAGCCGGTTATGACATACTCGGTGTAAGTGGCGATAGTGAAAAACGACAAAAGAACTTCTGCGATAAAAACGAATTGCCCTATCCCTTATTAGCCGATACCGAAAAAGAGGTCATCAACGCTTATGGTGTTTGGGGACCAAAAAAATTTATGGGACGGGAATATGAAGGTATCCACCGTACTACTTTTTTAATAGATAAACAGGGAATCATCGAAAGAATCATTGAAAAAGTAAAAACCAAAGACCACGCTGCTCAGATTTTGGAGGAGTAGTATTTTACTACATTTATAAATACAGTGCTGTACGAAGTTTTAAACTTTGCATAGCATATTTGTAGTTTTAGTCGCCGTCTGGGGCAGGAGACCCCGACGGAGCGGGTATGGCTCAAAGTCAGTCCTGATAGCTATCAGGATTGCGCAGCCTTTAAAAAACCAAACTATATCTTCATTTTTACCTTTACATTAAACACCCTACCGGTCATATAGTTCTTTACGGCATACATACGCTTGTCGTAGATATTACGTACCCAAGTATTGGTGATGGAATTGTTAATGTCAAACATATTAAACAGTTCAAGGCCTAAACTCAATTCATCAAAACCATTGAGCCATTTGCCCGGGTGCTGGGTATTGAGCGCATCCTTAAACACATAGAATACGCCAATATCTGCCCGCTTGTAATCGTTCAAGCGCAATTGGAAATCGTAAGGGTCGGCGTAGGTTGGCGAACCACCCGGAACCCCGGTGTTGTACACCAAGTTGAGAAACATCTTTAACTGTGGCATGGTGGGCACATAATCTTGGAATAGCAAGCCAAATTTTAAGCGTTGGTCAGAAGGACGGGGGATATATCCCTGATCGTCAATATTTTCTTTGGTGTTTAAGTAGCTAAAGCTAAACCAACTTTCCGTGCCCGGCACGAATTCCCCGTTGATACGCATGTCAAATCCGGTGGCATAAGCAACGGCATTATTTTCGGCAGCATAGCGAATACGTACATTGTCCAGTGTGTAAGGATTGACATCAGTTAAGAATTTGTAATAAGCTTCCGTCACAAGTTTAAAAGGCCTTTTCCAAATTTGGAAATCCATATCACTACCCAATACAATATGCCAGGATTGTTGTGCTTTAACGCCGGGGACTACATCTCCATTTAAGTCTCTTAGTTCTCGGTATAAAGGTGGTTGCGCATAATTTCCTCCAGATAAACGGAAAAGGACTTCTCTTTGCCAGTCGGGTTTTAGGGCAACCTGAAAGCGCGGGCTAAAGATCTGTTGGGAGTTGCCTTCAATTGTCCACTGCTGTGCCCTAAGTCCCAAACTTGTCCAAATTTGGTGCTCATTGAGGTAGGATTTTTTATTCCACTGAGCAAATGCCATGAGACGGGTCATATCAGTAGTTTGGGTGGCATGCAAACTTTGATAGGGGATGATAGGCCCTTCATAAGATACATAGGGTTGGTCGTAAACACCTGAACCCGGGGGGCGTAAAGAAAAACCTGCTGAATCAATTACTTGCCATTCTACCAGACGGTCTTTGATATTTTCGACCTGATATTTAACCCCAAAATCCAGATAGTTGTGATTCTTTTTGTATTGCCCTTTGATTTGGACATTACCAATCAAGGCATCAAGGATGTTGCGAGCGTGGTCTATTTGTGAGCCTACCTCTTCATATTCTGTTTCGCCGTACTCTTCCGAAGCGGCATCCGTATTGGGTGTGCCGAAATTGTAAACGGCACCTATATCAAAAAATTCTTCTTCTTGCGTGTTAAAAAGGGAAAATATAGTTTGGAACTTTAGGTTAGTATTAGCTTGATAATTAGCGCTTAATGCACCAAAAGTGGTAAAGTAATTGGTATTCTCCTGTCCGTCGTAATTGATCAAGACTTCTTTAGGGTCTAAAAGAGACCCAAATTTAGTGACTCTTGTTGTAGGTTGGTAGCGATAATCGTTTTGGGAGAGATTGCCGAGAAAGTCAATAGAGAATTTTTTAGAAAATCGATGGCTTAAAAAAGACTGCAAATCCATAAAACGGGGATTGTAATCAGAGATCACCTCGGTACTGTTTACCAATAAGCTGTTGTCTCTATAGCGGAATCCGAGAATACCACTACTTTTTTTGTTTTTGGAAATGCCTTCAGCTGTTAATGTCCCGCCCAATAAACTAAGCTCTGAGCCTAGTGCAAATGCCTCAGGTATTTTATAAGTTATATCCAAAACGGATGACAATTTATCGCCGTATTTTGCCTGGAATCCGCCAGAGGAGAATTTTACATTTTGGGTCATGTCCACATTCACAAAACTCAAGCCTTCCTGTTGTCCGGATCGCACTAAAAAAGGTCTGTAAACCTCTATACCATTGACATATACCAGATTTTCATCATAGTTCCCTCCACGCACTTTGTATTGTGTACTCAATTCATTATCGGAACTGGCACCTAAAGCAAGCGTCTTGATAGTACTTTCTATACCCGAGTTGGCGCTAGGTAGGTTTTTAATGGTTTCTACTTTGACTTTGGTAATACCTTCTGCTTCGTCTTTGTGAGAGATGATTTCAATCTCTTCCAGATTTTCCACTTTATCGGCTAAAACGATATCAAGTTGTTCAATGCTATTAGCAGCTAGCTTTAAAATCTTAGTTTGGTTTTGATAGCCTACATGCGAAAAAAAGATCTCAACATCTTTCTCAGCAGGAATTTTCAGAGAATAGAATCCGCTTTGATCGCTCGTAGTTCCGGATTCTTTATATTTGACAGAAACATCATTAATGGTTTCTCCAAGCTTGTTTTTAATGGTTCCTCTGACATGTGCTTCTTGTCCAAAACTAATTTGTAAAGACAAAAAAAATAAAAATTGAATCGTAATAAAATATCTCAACATAATCTCTTTTAGGTGATTATTCCTTTCTGTAAAACGTGCCGGAATAGGTTTTAGTATTGTTGGCATTGTCTGTAACCGTAACTTTAAGTGTGTGTTTGGTCCCTTCCAGTTTTTTATCACTAAAATCATACACGAGCTGGCCTTTTTTAAGGTTCCATTCCATCAAGATCCATTGTCCGTCTATTTCTCCACGGTATGATTTAATGCCGGAAAGGTCGTCTTTAATTTTCATTTTTAAAAACTTGTATTTGCTCATCCATTGTTCGTTTTTGAAATTGGAAGGTTCTACTGTAGGCGCTTTAAAATCTGAAAGTAAGCTGTATTTACCCAAGTATTTGCTTGTAGCATACACTTTGTTTTCTTTCCTTTTGGTAGTTAGAGCACGTGGATAACCTTTTGAATTGTAGCGTGCGATAAACAGATGTTTGATTTCTTCAGCACTATATTTAGATACATCAAAACTGATGGTAAAAGATTTATTTACTGGCACCACCGGTCTGTGTACATAAGCGGTACCATCAACATTTACTTTAAAATCTAAATAAATATCTTCGTAAAAAGTATTCTTGGGGAAAGCCAAAGCTACACCATCCTTTTCAAATTTGTTATAAGCAGAAGCGATCAAAGGGTAATCTGTTATTGTTTCCTCTTTGGGTAATGTTACCGGTTTTAGCTCACCTACTACTGGAATGTTTAACTTTATGTTATTTCCCGACAGGTCTTTGACGATAATTTCCACACTATATTTTTTACCTTCCTCTACTTCGATATATCCTAATTGTGGGATAGAACGGTCATATATGCTCATGGTATTATTCGGTTCGACAAAACATTTTTGAACTCGTTGACCAGTTCTCATATATTTCTCATAATCAATGAGTAAGTTAATGAGTTTAGATTCGTTAAAAGAGAATTTTTCTACTTTATGTCCGTAGTATTTTTGGCCATTTACATACATTTCCAAGCTGTAAATCCCATTTTTATTAAGCGCACCATCTTGCCGGTCATAGGTGTTGATGCCAAAACCAATGGTGCCGCTAGCGGTCACTTTTTCGGCTAAAAGATTACCATATTCATTACTGCTAAAATTTATTTTAACCGGATTAGCCGATTGATGTACTTGCGCATCATATGATAGCGGATACGCATATAAAGCATTGATGACCGGTTTTTTATGATCGGCCACTTCTATACCGAAAAGCATAGGATTGATGGGTATGGCTCCATCGGTTTTTCTGATTTCAAAGTGTAAATGAGGTCCCACAAATCCTCCGGTACTACCGGAATAAGCAATCAATTCTTTTCTTGAGATGGGTAGTTCTTCGGGTGAAGGAAAAAGCTGAATGCTAAAACGCTCCTTTTCGTATTGTTTTTTTTTGAGATAGGATTCAATTTTTTTATCGAATTTTTTAAGATGTCCGTACACAGAAGTATAGCCATTAGGATGCGTGATATAAACGGCCTTGCCATAACCCCAGTGGCTTATTTTGATACGAGACACATAACCTTCTGCAACGGAATAGACAGGAATTCCTTCTCTCTGCTGAGTTTTAAAATCCATACCGGAGTGAAAATGATTAGGACGTAGCTCTCCAAATGTCCCTGATAGAATCAGCGGAATATCCATGGGTTTTTCAAAATAATTTTTTGGGTAAATATTTTGACTTTGAAGTAGCTGAAAGCCTATTAAATAAAGGCTCAAAGTGTATATAAATAATCTCAAAACAATAAAAAATTTTATAGGTTTCGTAGCTTAGTCAGAAGTACAATATTAAGAGTAATGATCACATTAGCAAAATAAAATGTGGAAAATCTTGCAAAAGAAGATAATGTAACCTACATTTGTAACAGTAGTTTTATATGGATAATATATGTCTGATATTTCGCAAGTTGTTGAAGTTCTTGAAGATAGGTTAAAACTCATTCTTGAAAGATATGATTTTTTAAAAGAGGAAAATGAGCTTTTACGTAAAGACTTACAACAAATTCAGCAGGATGTTATCCAAAAAAACCGACAGATTGAAGAACTAGAAGAAAATTTGGGTACTTTAAGTGTTGGTAGAACTATACAAGGTAGTGATAATATTAAAATAACCACCGGTAAGATAAATGAATTGATTAAAGATTTGGACTGGTGTATTGCACAATTAAGTGATTAGGTACTTTGTTTATGTCAGATAAAATTAAAATAAGAGTTCATATTGCCAACCGGAAATACCCGCTCAATATTAACTCAGCCAATGAAGAAGAAGCCATGCGTAGAGCTGCTCAAAGGATAAATGAATTAGCCTTGCGCTTTGAAAGGGATTATGCTGTAAGTGATAAGCAAGATGTATTGGCCATGTGTGCCTTACAATTTGCTTCAGCATTGGAATTGAATGATATAGACTCAAAAGATGTTGTGCAAAATGCAGTTGATAGATTGAAAGCATTAAATCAATTGATGGAAGAGAGATTAGCCTAAGTTCTTTACATAAAAATATTACTACCTGCATTAAATTTGGTTGTTAAACTCAACAGAATTTTATTCAAAAGGGTAAGTCTTATATGTTAAAGCGGGCCGTCTTAGAACGGATACTTGATCATATAGTTAGCCCTAAACTTGTTTGAATGGAGTTTTAAAACCCTTTTCTTTAATGCAGGTTTTTTATATATATAATTTTGTATTAATTACAAGCAAAACTAAAATCAATGGAAACCATATACATCATACTAGCGATAGCCGGATTAGTTTTAGGCTATGCCATCGCTAAATTTATAGAAAAAAGACGGGCTTCAGGTATATTAAGCAGAGCTGATGCAGAAGCAAACAGGGTATTAATAGAAGCCAAGATTGAAGCAGAATCAATCAAAAAAGATAAAATTTTACAGGCAAAAGAAAAGTTCATTGAACTCAAAGCAGAACATGAAAAAGTGATCCTAAACCGCGATAGAAAAGTAGTTGAAGCGGAAAAAAGAGTGCGAGAGAAAGAATCGCAAGTTTCTAAAGAGTTGAATACCAACAAAAGCCTTAACGGAGAGCTATCTGCTAAAATTAAAGATTATGATTATCGTATTAGTTTTCTGGAAAAGAAACAAAACGAAGTCGAGAAATTACACCGAAAACAAGTTGAACAATTAGAAGTTCTTTCAGGTTTATCTGCCGATGAAGCTAAAAAGGAATTAGTCGCTACCATTAAAGAAGAAGCTAAGTCCGATGCGCAATCTTTTATTCAAGAGCAGTTGGAAGAAGCCAAATTAACAGCAGAGCAGGAAGCGACAAAGATAGTGCTCAATACTATCCAACGAATCGGGGTAGAACAAACCATTGAGAATTGTGTTTCTGTATTCAACTTGGATTCCGATAATGTTAAAGGTCGTATCATAGGCCGTGAAGGTAGAAATATACGAGCTCTGGAGCAAGCTACCGGGGTAGAGATTATTGTTGATGATACCCCCGAAGCTATTATCCTTTCTTGTTTTGATCCCGTAAGGCGTGAAATAGCCCGAATGTCAATGCATAAGCTGGTTACAGATGGTAGAATACACCCTGCTAGGATTGAAGAAGTGGTGAGTAAGACTGAAAAACAGATTAGCCAGGAAATTGCTGATGTTGGTAAACGAACGGTCATCGATCTGGGAATCCATGGGTTACATCCCGAATTGGTCAAAGTGGTAGGTAGAATGAAATTTCGTTCGTCTTACGGACAAAACCTCTTACAACACTCTCGCGAAGTAGCCAATCTTTGTGGTATTATGGCTTCCGAGCTTGGTTTAAATCCAAAAGTAGCCAAAAGAGCAGGGCTTTTACATGATATTGGTAAAGTACCTGAAAAAGAAAGTGAGTTACCCCATGCCATTCTAGGCATGAATTGGGCAGAAAAATATGGAGAGAAACCCGATGTCTGTAATGCTATCGGAGCACACCATGATGAGATAGAAATGACCTCATTATATGCACCTATTATACAAGTGTGTGATGCTATATCAGGGGCTCGCCCGGGAGCGAGACGACAAGCTTTGGATTCTTATATTCAACGCTTAAAAGATTTAGAAGATACTGCATTCTCATTTACAGGAGTACAAAAAGCATTTGCTATTCAAGCAGGAAGGGAATTACGTGTTATTGTAGAGAGTGAAAAAGTGAGCGATGATAAAGCCGCTGAATTGTCATTTAATATCTCTCAGAAAATCCAAAACGATATGACCTATCCCGGACAAGTAAAAGTAACGGTGATTAGAGAGACCAGAGCCATAAATGTAGCGAAGTAGTTCCTACAGTCTCCAATCTCCAGTAGGCAGTATTCAGTTTTTAGGGCTATAGACTGTAGACTGAGAACTGCAGACTAAGAACCACTCCTCGGATGGTATTTCCTAACTGTTTCACCTAGGAATTTTCTATCTAAATGCATATATATTTCCGTAGTGGTGATGCTCTCATGTCCCAGCATCTGTTGAATGGCGCGTAGGTCAGCACCGTTTTCTAATAGGTGTGTAGCGAAGGAATGTCTAAAAGTATGTGGGCTGATATTTTTTTGAATACCTGCTTTTTGAGCTAAATCTTTTAGGATCATAAACACCATATTACGACTTAATTGTTTACCGGTTCTATTGAGAAATAAAGTATCCTCATAGCCTTTTTTGGGATTTTGATGGACCCGAATCTGCTTAATATAAATATTTAAAAATTTGACATTCAGTTCGTTGATAGGGACAAAACGTTGTTTGTTTCCTTTCCCGATAACTCTGATAAAACCTTCGTCAAAAAACAGATCAGAAATGCGTAAACTTATCAATTCCGTTACACGTAAACCACAACTATAAAGTGTTTCAAACATGGCCCTGTTACGTTCTCCAAAAGGATTACTAAGGTCTATTTGACTAATGATCAGGTCAATCTCCTGCGTGTTAAGAGTATCCGGCAGTTTACGACCTATTTTGGGTGATTCTAAAAGTGAAGTGGGGTTGTCTTTTCTATATTTTTCAAAAATGAGAAAATCAAAAAAACCTCTAAGGGCAGAAATGAGTCTTGATTGGCTTCTGGGTTTCAGGTATTTGGCTGTGTGGTAAACAAATTCCTGAACTTGTTCTTTGTCAATATTTGAGGGTGTAATGCTTGTTTCATACTCGTTGCTATAATTGACCAGCTTTTGTACATCACGCACGTAAGAGCCAATAGTATTTTGCGAATAGCCTCTTTCTATTTTAAGGTAATGTTGATAGTCTTGTATGGCGTCTTTCCATTTCACTGGATAAAGGTACAAATAAAAAAACCGCTCGAAAAGAGCGGTTTAAATACATTTTAATAAGTGATTACATGAATTTGTAACCTACAGAAAATTGTAATATCCTATTCTGAACTTTAAAATCTGCTGTGCCAACTTCACCAGCTTTTGTTTCTGTCATTTCGGCTTCTTTATGAAGGTCAGCGAGACCTAAATAATAACGTAAGTTAAAGAAAACACCATTATCTAAAGCATAAGCAGCACCAACTCCTACACCATAATCCATAGATTCAAAACCATCTTTTGTATCTTCGTCTACATCTACGCCGCCAACTGTACCTTTAGATTTGGCAGAAAGTAAGAAACCAACATAAGGCCCTGCCTCTAAAGCCAAACCTTCAGTAAACATATATTGAGCCATAATAGGTATGTTAAAATAATTCACACTGTTTTTTACATCATAGTCAATACCATCATCGTAAGGAGTGAAATAATAATCATCTACTTGTTTTGACCCACTTGGGAAATACTGTAATTCTGGTTGAATGGCGAAATATTCACCTAAACCTATTTGAGCAAAAACCCCTACAGCAGGACCTAAAACAGGGTTGAAAGATGCATTATAATCAGCATCTGTAGTTTTGGTAGCACCATAGTTAACGCCTGCTTTTAACCCATAAGAAATATCCTGGGCAAATACTACAGAAAGGCTAAATAGGGCTACTAATAAAAACACAAATTTTTTCATTTTTTGTTTAATTTAAATTAATACTAAGAACAAATATAGTTTATTTTAAGTACTTTTCTATTTTTTTTTCAATTTTAGTTTTTAGCTGTTTTTTAATAGCAATAGGTAAATATTAAAAAAAAAGACTGTCTTGAATGACAGTCTTTAGTATATTAAATATAGAATTATTCTTTTAGAAGTTGTATCCAAGTGAAAGTCCTAACCTTGGTAAACCACCTGAATAATCATAATCTGCTTCATCAAAGCTAATTTTTGTATAGCCATAACCAAAAAATAAATCTAGGGCTAATCCACTATCCCATACCCATTGATAACCAGCCTTAACACCACCACCAAAACCAAATGAGGAGTCTGTTGAATCGCCGTCATAAGTATAAGTTAAACCATTGACAGACAAAAATGGAGAGGCAAATATACCTTCAGGGGCATCATTATTCTTTGAAAAATAAAACCTGTAAGCCGCTTCAGCACCATAACCGGAAAGATCTAAGTTTGACCAGTTAAAGTAGTTAGCGCCTATTTCAAAAGAACTGGATTCGTTTAAAGCATGTTCAAAGGTTGCATTAAAACTACCAAAAACTAAACCTAATGGATTAACTTTAACAATATTAGGCCCATTTTGAGCATAAGAAAAACTAAAAGCAAAAATTGCAATTAATAAAAAGAGTACTTTTTTCATAATAATTAATAATTTGATTAATAATTCTACAAATGTAATTAATGAATTATAATTAAATATGACAATTCTCATATTAGATTAATCCCCTGGCTTTAAATTCTAAATAACGGTTAATTACCTGTACACTCAGTTCTTGTGGTTTGGTAAGTATAACATGAATACCTCTTTTCTCAAGTTCTTTCACAATGAGGCGTTTTTCAAAGGCAAATTTCTGGGCAATACTTTTGTCATATATGCTTTCGATGTCTTCAGCCTTTTCTTCGATCAATTCGTCTAATTCTGTATTCTTAAAAAATACCACTAATAAAAGATGTTTTTTGGCCAAGGCTTTTAGCGAGTTTACTTGCCTTTTCATAGCAGAGATGTGCTCAAAGTTGGTGTATAAGATTAACAGACTTCTTTGAGTGACCTTCCTTTTGACCACGGCGTATAAAAGTTCAAAGTCACTATCCGTAAAGGCCGTATCTATATTATATAGGCTTTCATTGAGCAAATTGAGATGTGTTTTTTTATTACTGGCCGGTATTATCAGATCTATTTTTTTTGAAAAACTAACCAATCCTGCTTTGTCATTTTTGCGTAAGGCAATATTGGAAAAAGCCAAAGTAGCATTGATGGCATAATCCAATAGTTTTAAGCCCTCAAAGGGCATTTTCATCGCCCTGCCTAGATCAATGATGGAATATATTGGTTGTGATTTTTCATCTTGGTACTGGTTAACCATCAAATGGGCTTTTTTGGCGGTCGCTTTCCAGTTAATGGTACGTACATCATCACCGCTGATGTATTCTTTGATCTGCTCAAATTCCATAGAATGCCCCAAACGCCTAATTTTTTTCAAGCCATATTCTGTCAACCGGTTGCTCATAGCGAGAAACTCGTATTTTTTCATTTGAATGTAAGAAGGGTATACTTTTACTTCTTTGGACTGACTTAAATTATAGCGTCGTGCCACCATCTTTAAAGGGCTGGATACATAGACGATTAATTTCCCAAAAGTGTAAACCCCACGTTCCACAGGTCTTAGCTTATAAGTGTAAACATCTCTTTCATAGGATTTTACCTTGTTTTCGTATAAAAAATCACGCTTTTGAAATTGAAGTGGTATTTCATCTATACATTTGATATGGACTTGAAAAGGGTATTGGTTATGGAGTTTTATTTTGATGTCATTTTCATCTGAATTGGAGAGTTTATCGGCTAAAATTCTTGCACCGGTGAAAGCATTTTTGTGCCTATAAAGAAGCCAAATGTCATATGAGAATACAAAAACCAATATGAAAAGCAGCAACCAAACAATCGTATACAGTGCACTAAACCAAAAGGAAGCCAAAAACAAAATGCTTACCAGACTGAGGTAGTAATAAAAGCGTTTGTGTAAGTATAAACTGCTGAGAAACTGAAACATATTATTCTTATCTTGGAATTTCTATGGAATGCATGACCATCTCAATGACTTTGTCTGCAGTAAGGCCTTCCATTTCTTTTTCAGGAGTTAATATTAATCGGTGTCTTAGTACCGGATAGACGACTTTCTTGATGTCCTCCGGAATGACGAAATCGCGTCCGTTTAAAGCTGCCAAAGCTTTGGATGCAAACATGACAGCCAAGCTTGCACGCGGTGAACCACCCAGATATAAATGAGGATGGTTTCTGGTCTGAGTGACTATTTTAGCAATATATTGTACGATCTTATCTTCGATCAATATTTCATGGACTTTGGCTTTATATTTCAATAGGTCGTCTCCTTTGAGTACAGGTTTTATTAAACTTTGAGGTAAGACGCCTTTACGCTCATTGTGGGTTTTGAGGATGCGTATTTCTTCTTCCAGATTGGGGTAACCTACATTTATTTTAAAGATAAACCGGTCTAATTGTGCTTCGGGTAGGGCATAAGTGCCTTCCTGCTCAATTGGGTTTTGAGTACCGATCACTACAAATGGTTTTTCCATGGGATAGGTTTTCCCATCCATACTTACCTGCCTTTCTTCCATCACTTCAAAAAGTGCCGCCTGGGTTTTGGCCGGTGCCCTATTGATCTCATCGATTAAAATAATATTCGAAAATACAGGTCCTTTTTTAAACTCAAATTCAGCATTTTTCATATTCAGAACTGAAGTCCCTAGTACATCACTGGGCATCAAGTCGGGCGTGAATTGTATACGGCTAAAACCGGTGTCTATACTTTTGGCTAGTAATTTGGCAGTGATGGTTTTAGCTATACCGGGAACGCCTTCAATTAGCACATGCCCGTCTGCCAATAGTGATACCAATAACAATTCAATAAACTCCTCTTGCCCAATAATGATCTTACCGAGAGTTGCTTTGATATCATCGGCAGCTTTCTTTAGTTCCGATAAGTCAATTCGATTTTCAAAATTCATTTGGTTTTCCTCCATGATATTTGATTTATTGTTTAAATTTTTCTATTTGCTGGTTTAAATTTTTCAGTTCATCAGCAGTGATCCTGTTTTTCTGTTGAAGGCTTTGTATTAATTTAAAAAGTTTTTTAATGTCTGTAAGTACTTTACCGCTGCGAGCAGTCAAATCCTGATAGAATTGATTGTCAAAAGCATTTGTTTTTATCCTGTAAGTGGTACGAATATGATCCATAAAATACCGGATTTGATGTTGGGCAATACTATAATGGTCTTGTTTTTCGTAATACATGTTACCTATAGTTCGCGTAAAAGCCAGACTTTGATTTTTCAATTCTTTAAGAACAGGAATACTACGTTGTTTTCTTTTCCCCTCAAAAATCACATAAAACAAAAGCCCGAAGAGCATGATAAAGTAAGCCCATTTCAAAGATCTGTTTGTCAAAATGTAATGCATGGGAGAGGAGATACTACTTTTTCCAGATTTGTGGTAGGCATCCCAAATGATATTTTTAGCATCAGCTAAATAAGATAAAACCCCTGCCGCATATTGATCAATAGGTTTCTCGAGAATGCCATAGTTGGTAAAAACTTCCGGAGCATTGTGTAAAAGAAATTTGCCTTTACCAAATTTTACTTCGATGAAGTTTGCCCCGTAGGCTGAACGTTCGCCATTTTTACTTACATAAGCAGACAAACCAAGAATTTTAGTGTTTGTCGTATCTATACTACTAAATATAGATTGATCCATTTTGGCCTTAAAAGTATATTCTCTGTTTTTAAAACTCGGACTGTACAATTTATAGATAAGTTGGTTATCTACGTCATTTTTAAAGAGTCTTTTACTTTTTATGTTTAAAGTGTCGATAGTGTAGCCTGAAGCTGATGCAAAAACAGTATTGCCTCTGGAGACAAAATCTAACAACCTGTTTAAGGTAGCATCATCAATATCAATCTTGTTGTTTATAAGAAATAAAGTGCCTGAAACAAGTGTATCATCCAAAAACTCAAAGGTGGGCAAATGTGTTTCCTTTATCTCAGTATTGGGAAATAAATCCGGCAAGGCATCATACAAGATGTATGTGCCATAAGGTATTTTGTGCTTTTTGGCAAAGCTGGGATACCAATTGATAGGCTTTGGTTTTGAATATTCATACAAATACAAAGCCCCAATGGCGAGCATAAAAATGATACTATATAACCGAATTGTTTTATTCACCACTTACTTCAAACTATTTTTTATATCATTAAATTTTGCCCCGGCCTTGGCATATCCATTTTCATCAATATTAAAATTCCCATACCATACAAAGTCATACAAGTAGGTAATATCTTTAAATATTGCCTTTAAACTTTTGTCTTGTATTTCATTTTCATAATCCTGATTGGTTTTTTGTTCTTCCCATTGGATGATTTCATGCTGCTCCAACTCATATAGTATTTGTAAATATTTATATCGTATAGCCAAGCGAAAATCTTTATGGGTTAGTGCTTCTTTAATGAGTGCTTGTAGGTCTTGAGGACTATTGATCAGGCTGGCTTCGTTTATAGGCACATCGTAAGCTTTAATGTCCTTTGCTATAATGCTATTGGTGTGAATGCTGCCAAATAATTTATAGATTAAAAACAAGACAATAATTCCTATTAAGTAAGGCAAAATTTCGATGATTATCTTAAAAATACCTGAGGCATTGCGTGTGCCAAAAAGCCATTCCAATAGCCGCATGAGTCTGTTACCTAACCAATTTAATAGCCTATCCAGCCAGGTTACTTTACGTTCTTTGATTTCATAATTAAAGGCTTTTTCGTTTTTGAATTGCTCTAATTTTTTTTGATCAAATTGTAAGATATTTACAGATTCTTTCTCATATTTAATAGAATCATTTTGTGCAAAGACAGACAGGCTAATGAGAAATACTATCAGGCTATATGTGATTAAGAATTTATTCACTATTGCCGAGAGAATCTATCAATTCTATGGTGCCACTTAGGTTTTTTTGTTCGTTGAGATCAAAATAAATAAAGGCACCGGCAATCAATGAAACCGATGATAATATAAACTGAAATGCGTAAGATAACACATTAAGAGCCAAATATATAGGATCTTTAAACATGCTAAAAACCTCAGTTGGGTCACCGGCTGTATGTGTTGACATATAAATCATTTGGTAGATAAGAGCCGGAATGGCAAAAGCTTGTGCGAGTATACCAACTAATAAACCGACTAATAATTTTACCCCAAATGTATTCCACCATTCACCTTTAATCAGTGTAAAGGAATGGCTGTAAGAATCTCCGGCACTTCTATTTTCAAATACCATAATGGCAAATCCTAAAGATAATATTACCCAAAGATAGATGCCGGGTAAGTAACATAGGATAGCTCCGGCAAAAACACTTATACCTACTAAGAAACCTAAACCTAAAAACTTCCAGAAATTTCGCCATACTTGTGTTTTAATTTCATGATATACCGGTTTGCCTTTTGTTTCAATATATGATTTGATGAAATACAAGGAAGTCATACTTAACAAGGTGTACAAAACTATATATACAAGAAATAAAATACCCATCCAGGGGATAAAACTACTAAGAAAAGTGGAAGGACTATCTGTATTATTTATATTTGAAAAGATGTCCGACATGGCAAAGAAATAGCCTATCAAAACTATTAGCGTTATTAGCAGAACTGGCCCTACGATTTTAAGTACACTCAGAAAGTACTCTTTCCACTGAGTTCGTAAAAATTTGAAGGTATCGGTGATCATAGTGCCGACATCTCTTTCTTTTTTAAAAATAATGAATTCGTTAGTTTCCATTTGTATTGATTTGGTTAGTTATTTTATGTTTCATATACACTTTTCGGGGATACATGACATAGTAATAAATGATAGCTATCAAAGATAGCGAGATGATTAATACTGCTAAACTATCCGGCATCTCTGTATGTCTGGTGACAAAGCCCTCTAAAAATCCGGCTATGATAAAAAAAGGAATGGTACTCAACATAATTTTGAGACCATTTTTAACACCATTGATAAAGGATCGTAAACGTGTATAGGTACCCGGAAATAAGAGGCTGTTTCCAACAACTAATCCGGCAGCTCCTGCCACAATAATCACGGAAATCTCAATTGTCCCGTGTATCCAAATTGTGCGCATAGATTCCCAAAACAGTCCTTTGTCATAAAAAAAGTATAGAAAAGACCCCAGCATAATTCCGTTTTGCATCATCACATAAAGTGTCCCTACAGAAAGCAAGATTCCCATGACAAAGGCATATAGGGCTACCCTAATATTATTGATGGTAATACCGATAAACATATCCAATTCCCCTGCCTTCTTATAAACGGCCATAGGGTCGTTATTTTCAATATTTTCTAGTGTCATGTTTACGTAAGCATCACCCAAAATGAGACGTATAAAATTTCCATCGGAAGCGGAAGAATAAGCCCCGACGATTATAAAAAAGGCAAAGACTATAAATGTAATCAACAATTCTTTTTGATAATTAAAAAATAGTAAGGGAAATTCGGTTTTAAAGAAGCTAACTAAGCGGTTTTTACTTTCTTTTTTGGTTTTGTAAATCTTTTGGTGTGCTTGCGAAGCCAAGCTGTTTAAGTAAAAAGAAGTTTTGCTGTTAGGGTAAAAGGTATTGGCATAGCTTAGGTCATCTGTGATTTCTATATACAGGTCTGCCAATTTATCAGGATGTATACGCTCTTTGTTTTGCAAAACTGCTTCAAAGAGTACCCAACGTGATTTGTTATTTTTGATAAAAGCAGCCTCGCGCATAAGCTTTTTTTCGATTACAGATCAATGATGCTCGTAAAAATAATGTATTACTTTATCTTTGTGCCAAACCGATATAATTTTTTTTATGAAAAAATGTAAAAGTTCATGAAAAAAATTATACGGAGGTTACTTGTGACCTTTGGCAAATATATTATTTTTCTCACAAGAAATAGTCATAAGAAAAAATATCATAACCAATTGATAAAGTATAAATGCCTATTACATGTGACCTATAAAATTTATTATAATTTAGACACATGAAATGTAAAAAGAAATATGGATAAATTTCAAATTGAAACGGCTCAAAATGTAAGTATTCACCAACAGGTAGCTAATGTTAGTGAGCGTATTGGTGCTTTTTTACTCGATGGCTTATTTATAACTGCCTATTATATCTTGATCATCTTGTTGGCCAGATATATGGTAGGTGCTGCTGTTTTTGACAGTGTTGTTTTTTGGATGGTTTTGACCTTACCCGCCTTTTTATATCATTTGCTTTTTGAAACTTTTTTTAACGGACAATCCCTCGGAAAGTCCATACTGAAAATGCGTGTCGTTAAGCTAGACGGTTCTAAACCCACTTTTGGTAGTTATTTGATAAGATGGGTATTGCGTATTATTGATATTACGTTTGCCTCCGGTGGGGTAGCATTATTAACCATATTATTAAATGGAAAAGGCCAACGCTTGGGAGATATGGCTGCCGGTACGACAGTAATCAGTGAGAAACAATTGACGAAACTGTCTGATACACTCAGTGTAGACATTCCCAAAGATTACAAACCGACATTCCCTGAAGTCACTACTTTGAATGATGCTGATATACAAACTATTAAAGATTTGTATTACAAAGCATTACGTCAAAAAAATCACAAAATAGTAAACAAGCTTCATGCCAAGATCATTGATCTAACAGGTATTACAACCGATATGAAGCCCATCCATTTTGTGGAAATAGTGATCAATGATTACAACTATTATACCCAATTGATGTAGTGTTTTTTATAATAAAAAGCTGTTATGTAATTGAATTGGTTTATATTTGTGTGTTGAAGCTTAAATAAAAATAGAATTATCATGAAAAGAGTTTTTACACTTTTGATCCTAATTATCAGCTTTAGTCATGTGTCAATGGCACAATACCTGGAGGTTTACTATGGTGTGAAAGCCGGAACAAACATCAGTCAATTGTATTACACAGGTGATCAAAATAATTTTTTAGATAATGACAGAATGAAAGTGGCAGCACATTTTGGTCCTTTTGCAGAGATTGTTTTTAACGATTTTTTTTCCTTGCAACCCGAACTTTTGTATTCCATTAAAGGGGCACGATTTAAGGATACCTCAGATGCCGATTTGCGATATCATTATGAATATCATTACCTATCCTTGCCGGTGATGGCTAAGTATTATGTGACAGAACGTATCAATATTCAAGCCGGTCCGCAAGTAGCTTATTTGCTCAATGCCAAAAACTTGTCTATAGATGATATTAATAGATCTACCTATGGTTATGAAGAAGCTCCAATCAATCTTTATGAAGAAACAGAACACATAGATGCAGGCATAGTGTTGGGCGTTGGTTATTTGACAGAAACTGGTTTTTACCTGTCTGCCCGATATAATTTAGGCTTGTTAAATACCTCAAAATTACAGGAAGGTATAGATAGAAACCTTACAAATGGTGTAATACAACTATCGGCCGGATTTAGTTTCTTTTAGCATAAAATGAGAATTGCGATTATCAATGGCCCCAATTTAAATTTGCTCGGAAAAAGAGAACCTGAGGTATACGGGCATACTTCTTTTGAGGACTATTTAATAAAATTAAAAAAAGATTTTCCGCAGGTAAGCTTTAGTTATTTCCAATCCAATATTGAGGGCGAACTCATCGATGCCATCCAAAAAACAGCTACTACAGCCGAAGCGCTGATTCTCAATGCGGCCGCTTATACCCACACTTCCGTTGGTATTGCTGATGCGGTTAAAGTGCTGGATATACCCGTTGTTGAAGTACATATTTCCAATGTTTGGAAAAGAGAGAGCTATAGGCATACCTCTTATCTTTCGCCACACGTAGTAGGAGTGATTGCCGGTTTTGGGCTGGAGAGCTATAGGTTGGCTGTAGCGTTTTTAAAAAAATAAGAACAAACAGGTTTTTATAATTCCTTTTAGAATTATTTCCCCTTATAAAAAGGCAATTTCACCACTTTAGCAGGTACACTTTTTTTACGGATTTGGATATAGATTTCTGTATCGGCTTTACTATACTCTATTAATACATAGCCCATACCGATACCTTTATTAAGTGAGGGGCTCATCGTGCCGGAAGTAACACGGCCTATATGCTCACCCTTTTCGTTTACTATGTGATAATCATGTCTGGGAATGCCTCTTTCCAGTAGCTCAAAACCTACCAGTTTTTTATGAACACCCAGTTCTTTTTGTGCTTGTAGTACATCGGAATTGGTAAAGTCTTTGGTAAATTTGGTAATCCATCCCAATCCGGCTTCTATGGGAGAAGTAGTATCGTCAATATCATTTCCATATAAGCAAAAGCCCATTTCCAATCTCAATGTATCACGGGCAGCCAATCCGCAGGCCTTGATATTATAATCTTTTCCGGCTTCAAAAACAGCTTTCCAAATAGCCGGAGCTGCCTCATTGGGCATATAGATCTCAAAGCCACCACTACCAGTATAGCCGGTAGCAGAGATAATGATATCGTCAAATCCGGCAAACTTTCCAATTTCAAATGTGTAATACTTCATAGCTTTAAGATCAACTTCTGTCAAAGATTGCATGGCTTCAGCGGCCTTGGGGCCTTGAATGGCCAATAAGGACATCTCATCAGAGCGGTTGGTCATATCTACGCCGAGATCATTGTGTGAAGCGATCCAGTTCCAGTCTTTCTCTATATTAGACGCATTCACGACCAGCATATATGCATCCTCATGTATACGGTAAACCAACAAATCATCTACGATACCTCCTTTATCATTAGGTAAACAAGAATATTGTACTTTCCCGTCAAAAAGTTTGGAGGCATCATTGGAAGTTAATTTTTGGATTAAATCCAGTGCTTTTTCACCTTTTAGATGAAATTCACCCATGTGGGACACATCAAATACACCCACAGAATTTCTCACTGCCATATGTTCGGCATTGACACTTTCATATTGTACCGGCATTAAATACCCTGCAAAAGGGACCATTTTAGCTTGTAAAGATTCATGGATGGAAGTAAGGACTGTATTTTTCATGTCGCTGTATTTATATCTTTTATCTTAAGGTTTACAAAGTTACTAGCTTTTTATGATTAGGAGAAAGTTTTCACTGATAAAATCATGCTTTTTTTTTACTTTCGTTTTATCTAATGGAAACAAATTTACTACAAAAAAGTATTCTTTACCTTGAAGGTGTCGGCCCTGCCAGATCAATTCTGTTCGAAGAAGAATTGGGCATTAAAACCTTGGGTGACCTAGTCAATTTTTTCCCTAACAGATATATAGATCGAACAAAATTTTATAAAATTGCTGAATTAAAAGAGTCAGGGGCAGATGTTCAAATTATTGGGCAAATAACCAGTATACAAAGTGTAGGAACAAAACGAAAAATGCGACTGGTAGCTACTTTCACAGATGAAACCGGCACTATGGAATTGGTTTGGTTTCGTTCAACCAAGTGGATTGCTCAAAATTTAAAAACCGGAGTCGACTATGTGATCTTTGGCCGTGCAAGTAAATTCAAGAGTACTTTTTCCATGCCGCATCCCGAGATGGAATTGCGGTCGCATTTTAACAAAAGTTTGCGAACAGCTTTGGAACCTGTTTACCCTTCTACCGAAAAACTGGGTAAGAAAAATGTTACCAACAAGGTGGTCCAAAAGTTGATCCAAAGCCTGTTTTTGCAATTCCAAAACCGCTTTCAGGAAACCTTGTCAGAAGAGATCATAGAACAGCACAAGCTTGTTTCGAAAAACGAAGCCCTATTTCAAATTCACTTTCCGCAAAGTCAGGAGAAGTTATCTAAAGCAAGGTTACGACTTAAATTTGAGGAGTTATTTTTCATACAATTACAATTGCTTAGAAAAAATATTCTGAGAAAGCAAAAGATAAAAGGTTATCCATTTCAAAAAGTGGGGGATTTTTTCAATCAATTTTACAAAGAGTATCTACCTTTTGAATTGACAGGAGCCCAGAAACGAGTCTTAAAAGAGATTAGAAAGGATGTGAATTCTTCAGCTCAAATGAACCGCTTGTTACAAGGTGATGTAGGTTCCGGCAAAACTATTGTAGCATTACTATCGGCACTTATCGCTTTGGACAATGATTATCAGGTAGCTTTAATGGCGCCAACCGAAATACTAGCGCAACAACATTTTGAAAGTATCAATCGTATGTTGGGAGATATGCCTGTCAAAGTAGTACTTTTGACAGGTAGTGTTAAAACAACAGCGCGTAAAGAAATACATAAATCATTGATAGAAGGTGATTTACATATTTTAATTGGCACACATGCATTACTTGAGGATACGGTAAAATTCAAGAATTTAGGTTTGGTGATTATCGATGAACAACATCGCTTTGGGGTAGCACAACGTGCTCGTATGTGGAAAAAGAATGTGTTACCACCACATATATTAGTAATGACCGCTACCCCTATCCCAAGAACTTTGGCTATGAGTATTTATGGAGATTTGGATATTTCCGTGATTGATGAATTGCCACCTGGCCGAAAAAAAATTCAAACAGCCTGGCGATTTGACAAAAATCGTGCTTCTGTATTTCAGTTTGTGAGAGAGGAAATCAAAAAGGGCAGGCAAGTTTATATTGTATATCCCCTAATTGAGGAATCGGAGGTATTGGAATATAAAGATTTGATGGATGGTTATGAAAGTATTGTCAGGAGTTTTCCAAAACCCGAATATCAGGTAAGTATTGTTCACGGGAAGATGAAACCAACAGACAAGGAATACGAAATGCAACAATTTGCAACAGGCAAAACCCAAATATTAGTAGCTACTACAGTGATTGAAGTGGGCGTTGATGTGCCTAATGCCAGTGTGATGATCATAGAAAGTGCAGAAAAATTCGGCTTGTCACAACTCCATCAACTAAGAGGCAGGGTAGGTCGTGGAGCTGATCAAAGTTACTGTATCTTGATGGCCGGGCAGAAGCTTTCGAATGATGCCAAAGTTCGGTTACAGACCATGGTTGATACTACAGACGGTTTTGAGATTGCCGAAGTAGATTTAAAATTACGAGGCCCCGGTAATTTGATGGGTACCCAGCAGAGTGGCGTTTTAAGTCTAAAAATTGCTGATATTGTCAAAGATAACGCCCAATTAAAAATGGCTAGATATGCAGCGATTGATTTACTCAAAAAAGACCCTAATTTGAATTTGCCGGGAAATAAAGATATAAAAGATACTTACAGGGAAATTGATAGAAAAGTTGGTGTTTGGGCAAATATTAGTTGATTAATATTGTTATATAAATGTGTTAATTAAATTGTTAAAAAAGATAACTTATTTTTTTTTCATACATTGGGGCATATTGTATTTTTACATAAGAAGTAAGTTTGTATAACTGAATTTAAGCAGTTAGCTACTTAAGACAGATAGAATTCACTAAAAAATGGATTTCAACCCAGAAGAAAATTTATATACAAGCATAGAAAGGTTTGAGCGAATGCTCAAAACAGATAACGTGTATTTTTTTGATTCTCAGGAATTTGAGAACATCATTAAGTATTATTTGGACCACGCTCAGATCAATTTAGCCAAAAAAGCTTTGGTTTTGGCCATGTCTCAACATCCGGATACTAGTAGCATACAATTGCTACAAGCCGAACTCTTTATTATTCAGGATAAGTTTGAAAAAGCTGTTCAACTTTTGGATACCTTGACACATATTGAGCCCAATAATGAAGATATCTATATTCAAAAAGCCTTATTGTTATCAAAAAAAGAGCAACATCTGGAAGCGATAGAATTATTAAAAAAGGCTCTTAAGCTAGCAGAGAATGACGATACCGATGTCCTTTCACTGATAGGTATGGAATTTATGTTTTTGGATGATTTTGCCAATGCTTTGGCTTATTTTAAAAGATGCATCAGGATAGACACGGAAGACGACACTTTATTACATAATGTGGTGTATTGTTTCAATATGTTGAACAGGCAGCAAGATTCAATAAATTATTTAAATAAATATATCAATAACAATCCTTACAGTGAAATTGCCTGGCATCAGTTAGGCTTGCAATATGCTCAACTAAATAGGCATTACGATGCTATTAGAAGCTATGAATACGCCTTACTGGTCGATGAGTTTTTTATAGGAGCTTATGTGGAAAAAGCCAAAAGTCTGGAAGCCATTTACAGAAATGAAGAAGCAATTGAAAATTATCTGTTATCTGTAAAAATTGATGATGCTTCTGCATTTGTTTATTTTAAGATTGCAGAGAATTACAGAATACTTAAAGATTTTGATAATGCTATAAAATATTATTTAGAATCTATTGAGCAAGACCCGTATTTGGACAAACCTTTGATTGCTTTGTCGGAATTGTATTTAGAGCAAAACAATTTTAGGAAAGCTATTTATTATTTGAACAAATTGATAGATATTAATGACGAGAATCCCAAATATTGGAAACTGTTCGCAAAAGCTAATTTAAAAATACCTTTTTATAAAGAAGCAGCTAAATCTTTTGAGAAGTGTATACAGTTGGGTGATAGGAATTTAAACACATATTTGGACTTAGCGGACACCCATTTTTTAAATGCTGATTTTAACGAAGCCATCAAGGTTTTGCTGGAAGCCGAAATTTATTACGGAAACCAATCTCAAATTGACTATAGATTAAGTGGTTACTATTTTCGAACCGGAAGCCCTATGTTAGGTAAGAAACATCTTTTGAACGCTTTAAACCACGACAGTAGTAATTATAAATTATTTAAAAGTATGTTTCCTTCCATTCACCACAGTAAAATGGTTAAGAATATAGTCCTTGAATTCCAAAATTTATAGGCTTTTATGAAGGAGAAAAGATCTTTTCTTGATTATTTTATCATTACTTTGAAGGGTATGGCTATGGGGGCAGCAGATGTAGTGCCGGGAGTATCCGGAGGTACTATTGCTTTTATTTCTGGAATTTATGAAGAACTTCTCGATACGATCAATGCATTTAAATTATCCTTGATTCCAGTTTTAAAGAATAAAGGAATTAAAGCTGCGTGGCAGAAAGCTAATCTTAATTTTTTAGTGGCACTACTTTTGGGAATTGGTATCAGTGTATTATCCCTGGCAAAGCTTTTAAGTTGGCTATTACTACATAAACCAGTGTTGATCTGGTCCTTCTTTTTTGGTTTGGTGATAGCCAGTATTTGGTTTGTTGGAAAACAGATTAAAGTTTGGAATATTAGGAGCATTTTTTCATTAATAACCGGTATCATTTCGGCTTATTTAATAACTACTTTTCAGCCCGTTCAATCTACAGATCCAGAATATCTTTATTTGTTTTTGTCCGGTGCTTTGGCTATTACCGCCATGATATTACCGGGAATTTCCGGAGCTTTTATTTTAGTTTTATTGGGTGTATATCAAGTAGTTTTAAATGCTGTACATGAATTTAATTTTAAGATAATTGCCATTGTAGGAGTAGGAGCCGTGGTAGGTTTGCTATCTTTTTCAAGAGTTTTAAAATATTTCTTAAGCCATTACAAATCAGCTACTTTAGCACTTTTAACAGGATTTATCATCGGAGCTTTAACTAAGATATGGCCATGGAAAGTAGCAATAGAAAACAGCTTTACGAATGAAAAACCTGTATTGTTGACAGAAAAAAATGTGTGGCCAACCCAATATGATGGAGATCCACAAATACTTTGGGCAATTATACTAGGCTTTGCAGGTTTTCTACTTATATTAGCCCTTGAAAAATGGGGACAAAAATCAACATAGATAATAATCGTTACGGTTTGATAGGGAAAGAATTACACTATTCTTTTTCACAATCGTACTTTCAAGAAAAATTTCAAAAAGAAGGCTTACATAATTATAGTTATACCAATATATCTTTTGAGCGTGAACAGGCATTAGCACATTTTTTTAAGCGCGAAGTTTTTCAATATAAAGGGCTCAATGTAACCATTCCGTATAAAACAACGGTACTGAGTTTTATGGATGAATTAAGCCCAGAAGTCCAGAAAATTAATGCTGTGAATGTCATACAAGTAAGAAAGAAAAAACTATGTGCGTACAATACAGATTATGTTGCTTTTCAAGAAAGTATAAGCCCTTTTATACAAGAACATCACCGTGCAGCATTGATTTTAGGTACCGGTGGAGTAGCTATGGCTATAAAGTATGCATTTTCCCAGATGGGAATAGCTTCGACGTTTGTGAGTAGAAATGAAAAATCCGATGCTTATAGCTATGCCCAACTTGATAAAGATATATTTCAAAAATATCAGATAGTCATTAATTGTACCCCTGTGGGGACTACTCCTAACATCAATACTTTTCCCGACATTCCTTACCATCTGTTCAACTCATCTTACCTAGTATATGACTTGGTTTATAATCCCACCCAAACTTTATTTTTAAAAAAAGCCTTGGAGCAAGGTGCGCAAATTAAAAATGGCCTAGAAATGCTCCACTTACAGGCAGAAAAATCCTGGGAAATTTGGAATTTATAGTAGCTAATGCTAAATTTTACTTGATTTGATGAAAATCTTTTGTCAGATAATGGGCAATTGGTATCTTTATCCATTCATAGGAACCTTAAAACATTTTGAAAATGTTAGACAAAGACAATAGTAAATTACCGGAGTCAAACGAAAGCCAACCAAAAGAAGAATCAAAATCTGTAGAAATAGAGCAAGACATAACTCCTGATGATCCTGCTGATACCAATAAAGATGCTGAAGTTTTAGAATCCGAAACAACTGAAGAGACAACAGAGAATTCTGAAGTAGATGTTGATCAGGAAGATCAGATTGTAAATCACGATGATTCGGTAGAGGCAACTAAAGAAGGTGATGAAATTAAAAAAGCTGTTGATGCTATTGAGAAAGAGGTGGCTGCCTCATCAGAAAAGATTACAGAAGAGGAAATTCCTATTGAAGATTACAAATCTATGGACCTTGCGGGTATAGTTGCTGCAATCCAAAATTTACTTCAGGAGCACCCCATACAAAGCATTAGAAAACATGTAGATTTACTCAAAAAGACCTTTAATCGTAAGTTTGGTAAGGAACTTAAAGAAGCCAAAGATCAATTTTTAAAGGAAGGGGGTAACAGTATAGATTTTCACTATGAAAATCCTGTTCAGGCTACTTATAATGAAGTGTTACTTCAATATAAAAGAAGGTTGCAAGAGTATCAAAAAAATATTCAAAAAGCCTACGAAGAGAATTTACTTAAAAAACGAAACATTATTGAAGAGCTCAAAGACTTGGTTGACAATGGTGACGGTGGTGAAATGTTCAAGCACTTTAAGGATATCCAACAGAAATGGAGAGAAGTAGGACCGGTATCGCGTGAATATTACACAGATCTTTGGAGAACATATCATTTTCATACCGAGCGTTTTTATGATCTATTACACCTTCGCAATGATTTAAGAGACCTTGATTTTCAGCATAATTTGGATGAAAAATTAAAACTTATTGCCCGAGCTGAAGTTTTAGCAGAAAGTGAGAATGTCAATGAAGCATTCAAAGAGCTACAAGAGTTACATATGATTTGGAAAGAGGAGATAGGTCCGGTGTCTCGAGAATTAAGAGAAAAAGTCTGGGAACGTTTTAGTGCAGCTACTAAAAAGATCCATGATAAAAGACATGAGATTTTTGAAGAACTTAAAGGTCAATACCAGGAAAATGTTTTGATGAAAGAAGCTGTAATAGAAGAAATTGAAAATTATGATACTTCAGGAAATAAGACACATCATGACTGGCAGAAGAGTATTAAGGAAATTGAAAATTTACGTGAGCGTTTCTTTTCAATTGGCCGAGTTCCCAGAAATGTAAACGCTAAGATTTGGAACCGTTTTAAAGAAGCTACCAAAAAATTTAATCAAGAAAAGAATAATTATTATAAAGATCTTAAAAATGAGCAGAAAGAGAATTTGGATAAAAAAATGAAGTTGGTAGAGCAGGCAGAATCCCTAAAAGACAGTGAGGATTGGGATACAGTTACAGAAATCATGAAGAATATCCAAAACGATTGGAAAAAAATCGGACATGTGCCACGAAGTCAATCCGATAAGATTTGGAAACGATTCAAAGAAGCTTGTAATCATTATTTTAACCGCTTGCATAATTTTCAGGATTCGGTTTTTGAGGAGCAGAATGAAGTATTTATCAAGAAAAAAGAGTTCTATGAGGACTTCAAAGAAAAATTGGATGCTGGTGACATTGAATTAGATTTAAAAGCCTTAAAAACAATCATTAAAGAGTGGAATGAGCTGGGTGTTGTGCCTATGAAACAACGCTATATTAGTTCTAAATTCAACAAGCTCATCGATTTATGCTTTGACAAACTTTCTATTGATAAAAAAGAAAGTATACTCATCAGATACGAAAATATGATCAATGAGTTTATAGCACAGAAAGATTTCAATAAAATCAATTATGAAGTGCAGTTTGTCCGTAAAAAAATAGATGAAATTTCGAGAGAAAAACAACAATTGGAAAACAATATACAGTTTTTCTCTAATGCAGATGAATCTAATCCGATGATCAAAAAGATTCTTAAAAATGTAGAAAAACTAGATTTTGAATTATCTATATGGGAAGCAAAATTGACTTTCTTAAGGTCAATTTCGTAAAACTTTTCTGAATCAAAAACATTAGTTGTTCCGCTCGGCGCTTTGCGCCGAGCGGAACAACTTTTTTATTTAAAACTACTAAGCATATTATTCAAAGTATCACTAGGCCTCATGGCAGCATCTGTCTTGTCAAAATCAGGTTTATAATACCCGCCAATATCTTGAGAATATCCTTCTATGGCTAGCATTTCTTGAATTATCTGTGCTTCTTTGTTTTGCAATGCTTCTGCTAGTGGGTTGAACTTTTCAGCTATAGCTGTAGAATCATTTTGAGAAGCTAAGGCTTGTGCCCAGTACATTGCCAGATAATAGTGACTGGCTTTGGTATCGGGTTCGCCAGCTTTTCTGGAAGGATTTTTACTGTTTTCTAAGTATTTTTCATTAGCATCGTCCAAAGCATTCGCCAAAATGTTGATTTGTTGATCATTCGTTTTTTGAGCGATAAACCTGAGAGATTCTGCAAAAGCTAGGAATTCTCCTAAGGAATCCCAACGCAAGTGTCCTTCTTTAATAAATTGTTGCACGTGTTTGGGAGCAGATCCGCCGGCTCCGGTTTCGAATAATCCTCCTCCGGCGATTAAAGGCACGATTGAAAGCATACGTGCAGAAGTCCCTAATTCCAATATGGGAAATAAATCTGTCAGGTAGTCCCTCAATACATTTCCTGTAACTGAAATAGTGTTTTCTCCTGCTCTAACCCTTTTAAGGGTATATTGCATGGCCTCAACCGGTGCTAGAATCTGAATTTCCAAACCATCAGTATCGTGATCCTTGAGATAGGTTTCTACTTTGCTGATAATATTGGCATCATGTGCTCTGTTTTTATCCAACCAGAAGATAGCAGGATAGCCTGTTATGCGGGCTCGCTCAACAGCCAATCTAACCCAATCTTTGACAGGGATGTCCTTGGTGCGTGACATGCGCCAAATGTCACCTTGCTGTACCTCATGTTGCATTAGGATTTTTTGGTTTGTATCCATGACATAAACGATGCCTTCTTGGGGAATTTCAAATGTAGTAGGATGTGAACCATATTCTTCCGCTTTTTGAGCCATTAAACCAACATTTGACACATTACCCATCGTAGCTACATCATAAGCACCGTTGACCTTACAATCTTCTACACATACTTTGTAAAAACCTGCATAAGTCCTGTCCGGTATCACGGCTTTACACTCTTGTAGTTGCCCGTTTTTATTCCACATTTTACCCCCATCTCTTATCACAACCGGCATAGAGGCGTCGATAATGACATCATTAGGGTTGTGTAGGTTGGTGATTCCTTTATCACTATTGACCATAGCTAAATCGGCTTTTCTGTGATGGGTTTCAGTAATAGCATTTTTAATTTCAAGTTGTTTTTCTTCAGGTAATTTGTCCATTTTTTTGTACAGATCAGCCAAACCGAGATTTGGGTTTACACCTATATTTTCAAATTCCTTTTGATACTTGGTGAAAACTTCATCAAAATAAGTGGCTACTGCATGACCAAATAAGATAGGATCTGAAACTTTCATCATGGTCGCTTTTAGGTGCAACGAAAAAAGATTATTTTCATCGGCTGCATCTCTCATGGCCTTTTTGTAAAAATCTTTTAAGGCTGTCACACTCATAAAAGTAGCATCAATAATCTCTCCTTTTATAGTTTCAATACTTTTAAGGGTAGTCTTATGACCATTTTTTGACTCAAGAATGATGTCCAATTTTGTATCAGCAGGCATCACGACAGATTTTTCATTGCCATAAAAATCATCTGACTCCATATGTGCCACATTGGTGTGGCTATTGGTATTCCATGCTTTGAGTTTATGTGGGTTTTTTTGAGCGTGTTTTTTTACGGCAACAGCTGCCCTACGATCGGAATTTCCCATACGTAACACAGGATTTACTGCAGAGCCTAAACAAACGGCATAGCGTTTTTTTAGTTTTTCTTCTTCATCAGACACAGGATTTTCAGGATAATTCGGTATGTCAAAGCCTTTTTCCTGAAGTTCGGCTATGGCTGCTTTAAGCTGAGGGACAGAAGCAGAAATATTGGGTAGCTTAATGATATTGGCTTCTTTTTGATGTACCAATTGTCCCAACTCAGAAAGGTAATCTTTTACTTTTTGTTCGGGTTTTAGTTTTTCAGGGAAATTGGCCAATATTCTGCCAGCTAGTGAAATATCTACTGTTTCTATTTCAATATCAGCCACTTGGCTAAATTTCCTCATGATTGGGAGAAGTGAATAGGAAGCCAATGCAGGTGCTTCATCGACAGCGGTCCATATAATTTTGTGTGACATATATAAGTTTTTACAGATTTTTAATAAATGATTGCAAATATACAAATTCACCTATTTATATTATCATATTTCTAATCAAAAAGTAAATATCTTTACAATATTTACATAATCATTAAATATTAAAGAATATAATGTATAAAAATTAAAAAACAGATGAATTTATTTCAGAAAATACAAGTGTATAAAAACACAAAAGCCATAACGAAATCGAAATTTCACTATGGCATTTTGCTGAAGTATTTGACTAAAAGTAAAAACCAACAATTTGATTTTTCTTACTGAATTCCTACTAATTCAATTTCTTTTGGTCAAAGAGACTCCTCTTTTAAAATAGCAGCTAAACCTTTGTCGTATAGCTCTAGGAGTTATACTCGATTTAAACTATTATTTTAAAATTTGCTTTTCAGATTTATATAAACTTTGATTCTATGCTAAATACAACCTTGGCCTATACTTTCTAGAAAACCTGAAAAACTATGTTCATGAACTTCGAAATAAGAGGCAAAGATAAATCTCTGCTTTATTTCATGTATCAAATGTAAGGCAATAAGTTAATTTTTTGCAACTTTTTTGTGGTTTTATTATAAACAAAATATAAACCGAAATTATTAACATTTGTTCATAAAAAAACCCGTCTTTGTGACGGGTTATCTAAGCTATGTAGTAAGTTTAATTTAAACTCTTTTTCGCTCTTTAATATTAGCTTTTTTACCACGTAATTCTCTGAAATACGTAATGCGAGCTCTACGAACTTTACCGCGTTTGTTTACCTCAATTTTTTGGATAGATGGCATATTAATCGGGAAAATACGTTCTACACCAATACTGCCGGACATTTTTCGGATAGTAAAAGTTTCGGTAGCACCACTTCCTTTGCGTTGAATGACAACTCCTTTAAAAAACTGAACCCTTGATTTTTCACCTTCTTTAATTTCGTAATAAACCGTAATGGTATCACCTGCAGAAAAATTAGGAATTTCTTTTCTGTTGATAAACTCGTCTTGTACAAATTTGATTATTGATTCCATTTGTCAAAAATATTAGATTTTCATAATCAACATGCACGATTCTCGTCAGAGGTTGAAAATGGCTGCAAATTTATAAAAACAATTAGAATTGGCAAATATGTTTTTCTAGTTTTTAAAGTTTATAATTTATACCTATCATAAGCTGTGGCATGTACTTGGGCTGGTTGATGGCTTCGTCTGCATCAGCAAAGGTAAAAGGTATATCTCCATTTTGGTTATCATTCCTTCCGTTGATATTTTCATCATCGGGGCTATAAGAAGTGTCGTGACCTGTTATGGTATTTGGCAAGAAATAGTCAAAACCAGCGTTTACTTCAAGATTTAAAACATCATTGATCGCATAAGTTTTTCCAATTCCTACTCCAAACCCAAATTGATTAGAAACTATATCAAAATTTTCATTGCCACCTATATAATTGAAATTGCCTTTAAAATTGGCATATCGAGGACCCACTTTTAGGAAGGAATCATCGGCAATATTTATTGGAACAAGAAAATCTAGTCTATAATCAATAATACGACCCTTTTTTTCCGGAGTACCATTAGTAGCATTATTAATAAAAATTCTTCGGGCATCGTCAGAGCTCCCGGGGTTTAAATTAGTATGCCCAAAAGTAAATCTGATATTTAAGGGATTGTCCATCAATATGTTATGGGCAGTAATATTGGCTTGAAACCCCAAGCCCAAATTATAACCGGATTGAATGCCCAACGTAAATTGATGTTGATTGTCATTTTGGCTTTTAAGGGTAATAATGCTAAATAGAGATAAGGCAAGAAAAATGAAATATTTTTTCATGAGTTTAGGGGGGTTAGTTAAAATATGTATGCTTAACGTAGCTTTAAGAAAAATATTGCTATATGTCTTTATTAGCTTTGATATTTTTCATTATTTCATATGCATGGTTTATTGCCATAGCAATAGAACCTCCTTTGTCATATATTATATCACCTGCAAGATACAAACCTTTCACACTTGTTTCATAATTATCACTTAATATAGGCTTGTTTTCTTCGTCTAGATCAATATTTGAACTTTGCATAAAGCCTATAGGGGTTGTGCCACCTATAGCATAGATAACTCGGTCATAAATCCCTGATGTTCCATCAGCAAAAGATATTTTTGCTTTTCCATTAACATCTTCAAGGGCAGTGGTTATTGAATCATGTAATACTTTAAGTCTGCCCTCTTTTTCATAACGTGTGATCATTTCATAATTGATATCATTGGCATCAACAATGTCTGGACCTAAATGCGATAAAGTTATATTATTTGCTGTTGTTAATTGACAAGCATATTCTACTGCCGAATCGCCACCACCTACTACCAATATATTTTCGTTTCCTGCACAATCAAAAGCATTATGATTTGTGATTTTTCTAAGTGAACGTGGTAAATCATAAGGAGGTTTGTTTGGTTTTCCCATTCTACCTATTGACACTATAACATTTTTTGCATAGAACTCTCCATTGGTACTGTTTACAGTAAAAATGTCTGCTTCTTTTGTCACGCTATGAACTTCAGTACTATATTTAGTGTCTATTAATCCTTTTTCTAAGAGTGCATCAAAATGATCTAATGTGCTTTCTTTGGTTCCATCAAAAAAATCAACATTGCCTATTAATTCAACATCTTGTTTTTTGTATATTTTATCCACTCTTTTGGAGTCTTTATAATACATCCGAATAGTTTGTGAGTGATTTTTACCTTTTTCGATTAATAAAACTTTCTTGATTTTAAAAATATAGGCTTCAACGGCTGATGCGATACCTCCGGGGCCACCACCAACAATTATTAAATCATATAGTTTTTCCATTTGTATTTTTGTTCGATTTAAGCTTTTGCAAAAATACCATTTAGCTCATATAATAGAAAGATATTTAGCATTATTTTATAATATAATATTATAGAAATAATTAGGTTAATTAAGTATTTGATGGGCCAAATGAAAAGTAATTAAATATTATAGCTTCTACATGACTTTTGTCTTTGACTTCTTCTCCTAAATGCAAGCGTATATCTACTAATTATTAAACTAAAAGTTGTTATTCCTACTAACTACAACTCTTAATATAATAGCTAAAACATTTGGTGCCTTAAAATTTTATTTAGAAGTAATATCTTTTAGAACTTCATAAGCGTGATTAATGGCTAAAGCGATAGAACCTCCATTTTTATATACGATATCACCTACTATGTAAATACCCGGTACATTAGTCTCAAAATGCTCATTATAGACCGGCATTTTGTTTTCATCAACTTCAATACCTGATTTTTGAAGAAATCCTGTCGGTGTAGTACCACCTAGCGCATAAATAATTCGATCGTAAATAGTTGAAAATCCATTGGTATAATTAACCTTAATCTGATTTTCATGAGCTTCTATGGATTCAATGTCGGTAGAGTATCTTACCCTGAGCCTTTCTTCTTGATCATAGCGCTCTATCATCTCTTGGTTGATATCGTTTATCCTACTAAATTTATCTCTTCGGTAAGATAAGGTTACGTCATTTTCTGTGGTTAATTGACAAGCATATTCAACAGCAGAGTCACCGCCTCCTACTACCAGAATCTTTTCTTTACCTCTGCAATCATAAGGGTTGTGATTAACCATTTTTTTGATGGATGAAGGAATAGGGTAGGAGGGTTTATTGGGTTTACCCATTCTTCCTATCGCTATGATGACATATTTACTTAAAAAATCACCATTATTTGTGATGACTTTGAAATGACTATCATCTTGCTTTTCAATGCTATCGACTTCTGTATGGTATTGGGTATTTATAGCATCACTGTCCAAAAGTTCTTCAAAGTAGTCTAGCGTACTTTCTTTGGTACCATCGAAAAAATCAACATTACCCAGCATTTCTACATCTTGTTTCTTCCAAACCTTATCTACACGCTTAGAATCTTTATAATACATCCTAATAGTTTGGGAGTGGTTATCTCCTTTTTCTATCATTAAGATCTTTTTAATTTTAAAGATGTATGATTCGACGGCAGCTGCAATGCCTCCGGGACCACCGCCAACAATTATTATATCATATAGTTCTTGCATGTTTGAAACTTTTCAAGTAAATTATGGAGCAAATTTATAATTTGTGAAATTACAAAAAACTATTCTCAATTAATTTTTCTTATCATTCCATTAAAACAACAGTATCTTATCTACTTTAACTTAATCTTAAGATAATTCCTACTTTTGTCTTTTAGTATGAATTGGTCAAATAAAATCATAAGTATCTTTTTAAGTCTGCTGTATATTTTTGTTATGGCCAAACCTTTTATCCCACATCTAATTTATTATGTTAAACAGAATAAAGTAAATTCAAAGAATCTAGATGTAGCTATGCCATTACCCGATCTACATGGTGGTGCATGCCCGATGAAAGCAATCTATGAAAAGTTGGATTATTGTCCTAAGGAAGAACATAATGACGACCAACCGGCCCCAACCAAGATAGAATTCTCTGTTTTCCCACTACCAAAAAGTAATATCTATTCGGTATTCATATGTCATAGTCTAACCAAACACAATATTAATTATCTAGATTATTTCCATGCCCCTGAATTGATTAATGACATTTTTCATCCTCCCAAATCATTTCTCATTTTTTCTTAGTCGATACAATCGACATAACAAGTACGTAAAGTGCTTCCCATAATGGAAGTTAATGTTTATTTATTATAAATACTTTATACATGCAAGAATTATATATGAGAATAAAAATATTAAAAATATTCGCGTTCCTGATGATTATGGGTTCATTATGGGCGCAAGAGCAGTCATTTCGAGGACAAGTTTTAGATGATACAACTTTAAAACCAATTTCAGATGTCAATATTAGAGTGGTAGGTACTGATATAAGTGTTTACACAAATGATGAAGGGATGTTTACGCTTAATACAACACCCGATGTTCAGGTTGAAGTATCACATATTTCCTATGTTAACAAAGTTATTGCCATTAATGATACTAAAAAAATCCTTTTGACATCTACTAAAATATCCTTAGATGAGATTATCTTAGAAACGGATCCTTTAGATCAAATTTTACATGCCAGAGTGGATGATAAAGCGCTGCAAAAAAGTAGTCAGGTGAGGTCTGCTTCTGAGTTGTTTACTGATATTCCCGGCTTTGCCATTAATAAGAGAAGCGCCATGGCAACAGAGCCTTCTTTTAGGGTTTTTAAATACGAGCAGATGAATATTAAATACGACGGGGGAACAAAGATCGTTCATGCTTGTCCTAACAGGATGGATCCTATTACTGCGCATGTAATTCCTGAAGAAGTGAGTAAAATTGAGTTTATAAAAGGGCCTTTTGATGTGCGTTTTGGACAAAATGTAGGTGCAATTGTCAATATGGTTACCCGCCCACCTTTCCCGAATGAATTTGGACTAAATGGAGGTATTCAGACCGGATATGAAGTAAATGGCAACAATTTAATGGCTCGAGGAGAATTGCAATATGCGCAAGAAAAATTTGATGTTACTATAAATGCAGAACACCGTGACTTTAATAATTATAAGGATGGAAATGGGGTAGAAGTACCTTCAAGTTTTAAAACGGATTCCTACTCAGTAAAAGCTGCTCTTAACCCCACACAAAATCAGCGTTTACAAGTAGATTGGAGACAGAAGTTTGGTAGTGATATTGACCATGCAGGTTTGCCAATGGATTCACCTAAGGATAATAGTAACTCTTTGTCATTGGATTATAAAATACAACAGGTATCTAATCAAGTTAAAAGTGTGCGTTTTAAATCATACTATTCTTTTGTTGATCACTTAATGACTAATGAGAAACGGCCCAATGCTCTTGCAATGGATGCAAGTACGCCGGTAACCTCAAATACAATTGGAGGAAAGCTGGAAGTAGCCATTAAACCTTCTGATAAATTATTACTATATAGTGGTATAGATGCAGATATCATAAAACGGGATGGTGAACGCACACGTATTATAAAAGTTATGAATGGTGTCCCTCTAGAAAATCCTATCACCAAAATTGATAAAGTATGGCAGGATGCTACTTTAGCGGATTATGGGGTGTATACTCAGATAACAACTAAGTTGTCAAAAGAATTGAATCTTAATACAGGTTTAAGAGTGGATTTTGTCATGTCAGAAGTAGCAGATCCTGCAACAGATATGACTTTACAAGGAGGTGTTGTCATTCCGGGGTTTGAAACTTTATATGGGGAAGGTTTTGACAAAGTTAATGAGCAGACTATTTCAGGAAATATAGGTTTTACTTATCATTTGCCTAAAGGACAATTACAGTTGGCCTATGGATTGGGTATGCGATCGGCCAGTATGGGTGAGCGATATATTTACCATTTTTCCATTGGCACTGATGGGTATGAATATGTAGGAAATCCATATTTAAAACCTGAAAAGAATCATCAAATTGAATTGGGATTAAATATGAAAAACGGTTTGGTAACATGGGGTGCCAATGTGTTCTACTCCAAAATGCCTGATTATATTTCTGCGGTTTATAAAGAAAACGACCCGAACTTTGCCAAGTTGTATAGCAGTCCATTTCCGTATGCAAAGCAATATGTAAATGTAGATGCTAACCAGCTGGGGTTTGATGTTTTTTTGCAATGGCAAATTATAGAGCAACTTACATTCACAGTTGATGCTGCTTATACACAGGCAGAGAATGAAACCTTTGATGAGCCTTTGGCGCAAGTTATGCCCTTTATGGCGCATGCCGGCCTTAAGTATATCAAACCTAAATGGTGGATTGATTTTAGAGGAACATATTCAGCCCAGCAAGCCCGCTTGTCTGCTAGTTTTAGGGAAACAATTCCCACTCCGGCATATCAAACTTTCGATTTACGTACTGGTTTTAAGCCTGTTAAAGGATTAGTCGTAGGTGGCAATATCATCAATATTTTTGATGAAGCCTATTATAATCATATGAACTTTTCCTATGTAAATACGGTAGATAATGTTGTTAAAGATAGGATATTTGAACCCGGCAGGAGTTTTAATCTGTTTGTGAAGTATAGCTTCTAAGCTTTAGACCTACTAGGTTTTCAAAACCTAGTAGGTCTTTTTAAATTAAATTTTCTCCATTTTCACAGTAAAATGTCGCATGATCGGGGCCTCCTCTATGATACGGTAACCATGTTTGGCTTCAGTACGGGTATCAAAAATATTCTTTAAGGCAACAGCGATATAATCCATGTGGTGATTGGTGTAGGTTCGGCGTGGAATTGCAAGTCGTACCAGCTCTAATTCAGGGAAACGGTTTTTACGCGTAATAGGGTCTCTATCTGCCAGAATAGTACCAATTTCTACCCCGCGAATACCACTGGTAATATAAAGTTCCATAGCCAAAGACCAGGCTCTGAATTCCTCTTTTGGAATAGTTGGCACAAATTTATTAGCGTCGATAAAAATGGCATGGCCACCGTACGGGTGTTGCACAGGAACCTTAAAATATTCTAATCGTTGACCTAAATAAGCGACCTGTTCCACCCGGCTTTCCAGATAATCAAATTCTGTGGCTTCATCCAGCCCTACTGCCAAAGCACCCATATCACGACCGTTCATTCCACCATAGGTGATAAAACCTTCAAACATAATGTTAAAAACGCTTGCTTTCTTAAATATATCATGACTGTTTAAAGCAATAAAACCTCCCATATTGACCAAGCCGTCTTTTTTAGCACTCATGGTCATGCCGTCTCCGTAAGAAAACATTTCCAAAGCTATTTCTTTGATTGTTTTATCAGCATAAGCTTCTTCTCTTTTTTTGATGAAATAAGCATTTTCGGCAAAACGTGCCGCATCAAAATAAAGGGGTATGCCGTATTGTTTGCAAAGCGCTGAGGTTGCTTTGATATTTTCCATAGAAACAGGTTGACCGCCTGCTGTATTGCAGGTGACAGTTACCACAATGAAAGGTATTTTTTCTTTAGGATATTTTTTAAAAACTTTTTCTAATTTTTCAAGATCCACATTTCCTTTGAAGGGATGATAAACCGCTGTATCAAAAGCTTCATCAATGGTGCAGTCAACAGCACTCGCTTTACGAAACTCGATGTGCCCTTTGGTGGTATCGAAATGTGAATTTCCGGGAACGATATCACCTTCTTTGACCAATACTGAAAAAAGTACGTTTTCTGCAGCCCGCCCCTGGTGGGTTGGTAAAAAATATTCATAACCGGTAATGCGTCGTACAGTTTCTTTAAGCTTGTCAAAAGAGCGGGAACCGGCATAGCTTTCATCTCCTACCATCATTTCAGCCCATTGGCGGTCGCTCATGGCACCTGTGCCGGAATCGGTAAGACAATCGATAAATACCTGACTGGATTTTAGGTTAAAAAGATTGTAATGTGCTTCTTTGATCCATTGTTCTCTTTCTGTTTGAGTTGAACGATAAAGCGGTTCTACCACTTTTATTTTATAGGGTTCTGCGTAAGGTAGTTTCATGCTAAGAAGTAAAAAGTATGATGTAAAAGGTTAAAAGTAAGCTGTTATTTTGAAGTACAGACTTATTTTTTGGAAAAAGGCCGCTTGATATTTCGGTAAATATCTAGATATAGAAGGATGTTGTAAAACATGTATCAAAAATAATAAATTTTTAGTTATATGATAATTTATAAAAGTCTTAATATTATAAATATTCACTCCTCTTATCCCGCATTATTCAACGAAATAATGTAAATTGTTTCAATTAAATCAATGAATTAAGGTATTTTACTTCACCCAATTCCCCAAATAAACGTAAATTGCTACCATAATTCTTAATTCTTATTTCTAAAATCTTAATTCAAAAATATGTATACCCAACCCATGCTTAAAGAAGGTAGCCTTAAAAACAAAGTAATCGTCGTAACCGGAGGCGGAAGTGGTCTTGGAAAAGCGATGAGCATATACTTTTTACAACTCGGAGCCAGAGTAGCTATTACTTCCAGAAATTTGGAAAAGTTAGAAAAAACGGCGCAAGAACTACACCAAAAAACCGGAGGCGAAGTGCTAGCGGTAGCCTGTGATGTTAGGCAATACCATCAAGTAGAGGAAATGCTACAAGCTGTTTTGGAAAAATGGGGTAGGGTAGATGGCCTGCTTAACAATGCGGCAGGAAACTTCATCAGCCCCACGGAACGATTATCTGCCGGAGCTTTTGATGTGATCATAGATATAGTGCTAAAAGGCACCAAGAATTGCACGCTGGCTTTCGGGAAACACTGGATCAAAGAAAAACAAGAACAAGCCACTGTGCTCAATATCGTGACGACTTATGCCTGGACAGGTTCGGCTTATGTGGTGCCTTCTGCTACCGCAAAAGCCGGTGTACTGGCAATGACACGTTCTTTGGCAGTAGAATGGGCAAAATATGGTATCCGTTTTAATGCCATTGCGCCCGGTCCATTCCCTACCAAAGGGGCTTGGGACAGGCTTTTACCCGGTGATTTGAAAGAAAAATTTGACTTTAAAAAGAAAATCCCGGTGGGCAGGGTAGGTGAACATCAAGAGTTAGCTAATTTAGCTGCCTACTTGATGAGTGATTTCTCTGCATTTGTCAACGGGGAAGTGATCACTATAGATGGTGGCGAATGGCTAAAAGGTGCCGGTGAATTCAATATGCTCGAAGCTATCCCGGAACACATGTGGGATATGCTGGAGGCCATGATCAGGGGGAAGAAGAAGTAAAGATATATAGAATCGGTCATTTCGATACTAATTTTACTCCTTCGTCGTAAAATTCACTCAATGACCTAAAATTATAGGTTAGAGGTGGCTGAGTGCACTGAATCTGACTGCCACAGGCTGGCTAATTTCAGGATGTATCGAAGCCACTAGCAACTAATATTCCGGTAGATCTTGTAAAAACACATAGGTTTCTTTTTCAAAGTCCATTTGACAGTAGAAATGTTGTAAACCATTGGTAATCATCAAATAGCTGGCATCAAGAGATAAGTTATAACGGGCTATCTGGTCAAAAGTTTCTTGAGTTATTTTGATATTTGGGGCTTTACATTCTACGATAATGTGTGGTAATAGCGCTTTGTTATGTACTACGATATCTGCACGTTTATGTTGACCGTTGATGGTAAATTGTCGTTCAACACTCATCCATTGGGGAGGGTAACGTTTTTCTTCAATAAGATAATTAATGACGTGCTGCCTTACCCATTCCTCGGGCGTAATAATGATATATTTTTTTCTCACTACATCCCAGATATACGGTTTATTTTCTATATTTTTGGTTTTGAAAGTATAAGATGGAAAATTTAAACGTATCATAGGGTAAAAATACGATATAATTATGATTTTTCCATTTGTTTGACTTAAAAATTGAATTAGATATATGACAGCTAATGAGATAATATCAAATATAGATAATGGTGACATAAGCCCAGTCTATTTTTTATATGGTGAGGAGGACTATTTCATCGATACCATTTCAGATTATATTGAAAAGAATATGCTAAAAGAAGATGAAAAAAGCTTTAATCAGATGATCATTTATGGGAGAGATACCAGTGTGGAAGAACTCATTACTCATGCCAAACGTTTTCCTATGATGGCGGAACGTCAGGTAATCATAGTAAAGGAAGCACAGGATCTTGCAAAGTCTTTTGAAAAGTTTGCAAGCTATTTTGAAAATGTGCAACCTACGACGACTATAGTTTTCAACTATAAACACAAAAAACCCGATAAACGAAAAAGTGTATTTAAAAAGTTGTCTAAGGTAGGTGTGCTTTTTGAAGGGAAGAAGCTATACGAAAATCAAGTGCCTACATGGATCAATTCTTATATAAAAGCCAAGGCTTTTAGCATAGAACCTAAAGCAACACAAATGTTGGTAGAGTTTCTAGGAACTGACCTGCATAAAATAGCTAACGAGCTTGATAAATTGATGATAGTTTTACCTAAAGGCTCAGCGATCAATGCTATAGATGTGGAAGAGCATATCGGAATTAGTAAGGATTTTAACAATTTCGAACTTCGTAAAGCCATTGGTGTGAAAAATGTGGTTAAAGCCAATCAGATCATCAATTACTTTGCCCAAAATCCAAAGAGTAATCCTGTAGTTGTCACCTTAGCGCTGCTGCTCAGTTTTTTTACGCAATTATTACAATACCACGCGTTACCTAATAAAAATGATCCGAAAAAAGTGGCTGCCGCCTTGGGTGTACATCCTTTTTTCATACAAGATTATATTACGGCAGGTAAGAATTATCCCATGCGTAAAGTATCACAAGTCATCAGCTATTTAAGAGAATCAGATGTCAAAAGCAAGGGGGTAGGTGCCAGAGATCTTAGTGATGCAGATTTGATGAAAGAGTTATTGTTTAAGATACTTCATTAGAGGTAAGTTGCGAGACATGAGATGTTTGACTTGACATGTGATGACAGAAACTTTTATATTCGAAATTAGCAAATCGTAATTCTTAATTTTATTACATTTGCCTTTTTTTAATCTAATCCTATGAGTAGAATAGCAGAATCGGAGTTGGTGTTAAACCCGGATGGGAGTGTATATCACTTAAACCTTAAGCCGGAAAATATAGCCCATACCATCATTTTTGTGGGTGATCAAAACAGGGTAAACAAAGTTTCCAAACATTTTGATGAGATCATTTTTGAAACTCAAAAAAGGGAATTTAAAACGGTAACGGGTACCTACAAAGGAAAAAAAATGTCTGTGATCTCTACCGGAATAGGTCCTGACAATATTGATATTGTCATGAATGAATTGGACGCACTTGTCAATATTGATCTGGAAAAAAGAGCGGTAAAAGAAAAGCATACGCAACTGACTATTGTGCGAATAGGCACTTCAGGTTCATTGCAAAAAGATATACCTGTTGATGACTTTGTGGTAGCGGATTATGGTTTAGGAATGGAGGGAATGATCTGGTCATACCAAACAGGTTCCATAATTGAGGAAGCCATGTCAGATGCTTTTGTTAAACACACTGCTTGGGCAACTGAAAAAGCCAAACCTTATATTGTACAAAATGATCCTGCATTAGGAGATTTATTATTTGACAGTCCCAGAGTGCATGCAGGTATTACCGGTACTGCCGGAGGGTTTTATGGGCCTCAAGGACGTGTTTTACGCCTGCCGGTACAAGATGCGGATTTAAATGATAAAATCGCAGATTTTGAGTATCAGGGTCATAGAGTGACCAATCTTGAAATGGAAACTTCCGCTATCTATGGATTGTCAAAGTTGTTGGGTCATAGAGCTTGTTCTATGAATTGTATTATCGCCAATCGTGCAAATGGAACTTTTAGTAAGGACCCATACAAATCGGTCGAAGCATTGATTGAATACACCTTACATAAATTAGCTGCCGGGTGATGTTCGTTAGTCGTTAGTCTTTAGTTGCCTGAGAAAGCAGGTATGGTTCTAATTACACGGAGTTCTAATAACTATTAACAATTAACCCTTTAGGATAATTTTTTCCGCTTTTTGTCGTTTTGTAAAATAAATGAGTATTTTCGCAACAAACAAAGAACCGATGAAAAAAATAGTGTATATATTCTTATTTGCTTTTATATTAACTGCATTAGCTTCTTGTGGCAGTAAAAAGAAAGGTTGTGGTATGACAGCCGATGCTGCTTCTCAAGCTCAACAAGAGATTGTTGTTGACCAAGCAGAATAATAATCAATAAATATTCGGATTGTATTGCTCAGGATGTTTTGCTGAAATCTTTGCATAAAAATCTTGAATTTTTTGCATGTCTTTTTGGTAATTATCTGTTAGTTTCACCTTATCACCTACACCGGCAATTTTCTTTTTATAATCCAAATAACCAAGCAATACTGGCACTTTAGCTTTTTTAGCGATATGATAAAAACCTGTTTTCCATTTATCTACCTTTGAACGTGTACCTTCTGCAGGAACGAGTAGTACGATTTTGTCTCTTTCCTGTAAAACCTGCACAGCAAAATCCACCAAATTTCCTTTTTTACTCCTGTCAACACCAATGGCTCCCAGCATTTTAAAAAACCACCCATGAGGTCCTTTAGTAAAAGAATCTTTAATAAAAAACCGGACTGGTATCTTAAATTTCCAAAAAACCGCCAAAGCATAGATCAAATCCCAGTTTGAGGTATGTGGAGCTGCAATCATCACAGACTTTTCCACTCTTAGTTCTTGCCGGTAATCACTTTTCCAACCCGATAGCCAAAGCCAAATATTTCCTAATATTCTCTTCATACGAATATATATTAATTGTTTGATATTAAATCTCTTACTTTTGTAGAGGTTTTTTTTGTTCTATCCCACTACTTGTACTGAGCCCAGTCGAAGTATAAGGCTTCATTAATAGGTATGGTAGATATATTGTAAAATCTCATTCATTTCTTGCCTGACATATTTACTATCTTGCATATAGTTGTTGTTCATATAGCTAAATATTAGCCATTTTCCTTTTTTTGTTTCTATAAAGCCAGATAGGTTGTGTTGGTTAGAGAGTGAACCTGTTTTAGCATACAAATAGGTATCCGAGGATGGATACCATTTTTGCAGGCTTCCTTTCTCACCGTTTTTAGGTAGTATATTTTTCAAAAAAGTTCTTTCAAAATCAATGTTCATTTTTTTTAGCAGGTATAACATTTGATCCGGGCTGATAAGATTATATCGCGAAAGCCCCGAAGCATCAACCCATTTGGCTTTGCCCGGCATATCTGTGAGCAAGCTGTCCAACGCAAATTGTATGCTGTTTTTAACAGAAAAAGTATCTGTTTTTTCTTTGGCAATCATCAGGAAGAGTTGTTCGGCTATAAAATTTTCACTTTCATCCATCAATCGGTGATATAAAGGCAAGGTAGGTGTACTTATATAAGGGGTAAATACTACTTCTTCTATGGATTCTGAAATATATACAGGTTTTTTAAGCGTATCACTCAATAGTTGTCTGGATAGCTCAATGGAAGTTTTGAAAGGTACAAGGGTAGAGGAACTGTCAGTGTAAAAAATATTTTCATAAAAATCTCTACGGAAATTATTTCCCTTTTTATGGGAAAGATTTTCTGAAAAGTAAACTGGACTAATCACATTTTCATTTAAAAAAGCAAGATTGCCATATAGGGGAAATTGGCTTTTTTCAGGCATATAATAGTATTGAAAATCATCCCATTGCCAGCCGTCCCCATAAATGAAGTCCTCAAATGGCTGCGGTACTAAAATGAGTTCTTTAGATGTATTTGACAGAAAATCATAGGTGTTGTTCGGTAAACTGTCATATAAAAAAGAAGGGTCGCCTAAAGCTTTGAAATACAGGCTTCTGTCCGTTTCATAATAACTAATAGATGCAATGCTGTCCGATAAGCTTTTTAGAGATACATAAAGTGTAAAAAGTTTTAATGTGCTGGCAGGTGTGAAATACTTATCTGCATTATAAGATACTAAAGTTTGTTCTTTTTCAGGTTCGTAAAGAACAAATCCACTGAAGTGTTTGTTGTTTTCCAAGCTCTTAAGGACTGTTTTTTTAGGGGCATTACATGAGGTAAAAAATATACCGGCAAGTCCAATAATCACAAAGTAATATATGTTAACATGTATTTTCATAAAAGTCTAAAATGCGGGCTAAGATACAAAATCACTATCTGAAAAACCTATCAGGTATAGTTTTTCCTGTGCTCTTGTCAAGGCTGTATATAACCAACGCCAATATTCGATATTTTGCCCATCAGGCAGCCAGGGCTTTTCAACAAAAACATTCTTCCACTGCCCCCCCTGAGATTTATGACAAGTCATGGCATAGGAAAATTTGATCTGAAGGGCGTTGAAATATTTGTTTTCCTTAATGCTTTGGAATATCTTGTATTTCGATTTTAAATGGGCATAATCTTTCGCTATTTCCTGATAGAGTTGATTACTTTGTTCATAAGTCAAAGAGGCAGAGGTAGAAGTGAGTGTGTCTAAAAGTAAAACTACACTTACCGGTTTTTGTTTGGGATAGTCTATCATTCTAACAGTGGCATGTGCAAAGTGAAAACCGAAAAGCTGTACCCTTTTTTCTATTGACATAATCTCACAAGTATCCCCATTGGCTATAAACCCTGCTTCTGAATACTCGTCCAGCCAATAATAGTTATTTTTGACAACCATAATATAATCTCCGGCTGTGATATCACTTTCCAGGCCGCGAATTTTTGTCCGGATCTGTTGGTTGTATTGATTGGCTCTTTTATTAGAACGGACGATGATACAGGTATCCTCAAAACTGTTTTGATCATAGGAACTTTGTATGGCGTCCTGTATATCATAACCATCATATAGCCTGATAACTTCCGGCAGACTAATGTCAAATATATAATCATCTGTTTCAAATCCGGCAATTTTATTACGAAGAGTGGTGGCGTTGACCAGAATACCGGATTTCTTATCTTGACGCATCACTTCGGTCAATTCTATTTCGTTGACTTCTTTGTTGTGTTGTAAGGTAAGAATATCGGTATTTAAGGCCGGACTAATGACTAATTTTACTGGAGGAAGCTGTGCTGTATCACCTATTAATACCAGTTTGCAGTTAATGCCACCATAGACATAATCCATCAGGTCTTGTAAGAGAGACATATTTTTGAAATGGCTTTGGTCATCCGATTTTTCAGGGATCATGGAAGCTTCATCTACAAAAAACAAGGTATTGGTATGGGTATTTTTCTTTAAAACAAAATTGACCCCTCCACCTTTGCTTCGTCTGGGGTTATAGATCTTTTTGTGTATGGTAAAGGCTTCTCTTCCCGAATAATTCCCAATCACTTTTGCAGCTCTACCGGTAGGGGCCAGTAATACGGCTTTCTTTCCCGTATGCCATAAATTGTTGACGATAGTACTTACAGTAGTCGTTTTACCTGTGCCGGCATAACCTTTGAGTAAAAACAAGCTGTGCCTGTCAGGATCAAAGATAAAAGCCGAAAAATCCCTTAGGAGCTCTTTTTGAAGTTTAGTAGGCTCATGGGGAAATTCTTTACTGAGATGGCTAAAAAAAGTTGCAGCACTTTTGATCATAGTGGCAAAGGAAAGATATTTTTATAAATTATTTATTTTTCTACAATACAAATTGGTGAAAAATATAAAATTACATCTGAATTTTTTTTTTAAATTTGCGAGGTAACAATTAAATTTCGTATTCATCATGTTAAAGTTTATTTTACTCTTACTCGGCCTCATTTTACTTTTTTTACTATTAGCAAAAGTTATTGTGGAATATGTGCCTCGTAAAGTACATTGGATCATTTCACTTTTATTGTTTGTAGCAGCCATTTTTTTAGGCTATAAAATATATAGAGGCGTTGTAGGAAACATAGAATTCAATAATGAAAAGGTAAAACGCTATGCTAAAGTCATTGACCGGTTAAAAGTGATACGTGATGCGGAATTAGCCTATAAAAAAGGAAAAGGGGATTACACCAATGATTTCAATAAGTTGATCAGTTTTATTGAAAACGACAGTTTCCCGGTGATTAGTGAAAGAGAAATGGTAAAAATGGTCGTTGAAAGAGGGGTTGAAGTAGCTAAAGAATACAAAAAAGTTGATACTGTGGGCTGGACTATGGTAGCCAGAGAATTTAAAAATGTAGACTACAAAAACATGATGCATGTGCCCGGTACGGATGCCAATTTCGAGCTGGCTACGGGTTATGTAGAAAAAGGCCCTACAAGTATCAAGACACCTGTTTTTGAAGCTAGAGTAGATAAGGCTTTAGTGCTTGAAGGTTTAAACCATAATATGATTAAACAGGAAAAAGCTGTGTTGGGCGTGGACGAGGTTAGAGGTGAATATATTTCCGTAGGTAACCTGGAAGATGTCAAAGACAGTGGTAACTGGCCGCCACTTTATGATACAGCTCAAGAAGCAGACAAATAATTTCCCGGCAACAAATTTTGAAATTAGCCATCTGTCCATTTATTTAAGTTTAAATGGATTGGATTATGGTATCTTTGATAAAGACCTGGCAGATGTTATAGGTCTCAAGTCTTATACTTTTGATAGTCGTGCTTTAACACCCGAACAACTTTTAGATTACGTACAGGAAGTTTTTAAAAAAGATGAAGTGCTTTCCGCATCATTTGAATCTGTTCAGGTATGTCACAAAAACAGTTTGGCTGTATTAGTTCCGGAGGCTTTGTACAATAAAGAATTTCAGGAAGACTACTTGAAGTATTCGGTAAAAGTGCTGGAAGATGATATGATAGAAGTAGAGCCGGTTTTGGAAAATGAATCAAAAAACTTGTATATCTCCTTTCAAAATGTCAATGATTTTTTTAAAACTGTCCACCCTGATTTTTCTTTTACACATAGTGCTGCTGTGTTACTTTCAAACCTCTTGAAGTATCATAAAAACCCATTAGAAAAGCATTTTTTTGTGAACGTTTCCGGCAATAGCCTGGACATCATTTATATCAGTTATAGCAAATTACAATTGTACAATAGCTTTTTGTTTTACACCAGAGAAGATTTTATTTACTATATCTTGTTTGCCTTGGAACAACTTATGCTCAACCCTGATGTACAAACCTTGACATTCTTAGGTGATATTGAAGAAGGTTCACCACTTTACGAAATTACTTATAAATATGTGCGAAATATTGACTTTCTTCAAGTTGATAATTTCAATGTTTCCGAAGAGTTCTATCAAAACAATCCGGAGGTAGCCCGGCACGAGTTCTTTGAACTGCTACACCTGTACTAATGCGAATCATTTCCGGAAAATATAAAGGCAGGCGCCTGCAGGCGCCTAAAAATTTACCTGTACGCCCCACGACCGATATGCACAAGGAAGCCTTGTTTAACATATTGGCCAATAGTATGGAGATCAAAGAGCTAAAAGTTTTGGACCTTTTCTCCGGAACCGGAAATGTAGCCTATGAATTTGCATCCAGAGGCAGTAAAAGTATTACGGCAGTAGATGCGCATTTTGGTTGTATCCGCTATATCAATAAAACGGCCAAAGAACTGGATCTACCCATCCGGACAATTAAAAGCGATGTGTTTAAATTCTTAAGCAAGACTGCTGAAGAATATGACCTCATTTTTGCCGACCCGCCTTATGATCTTTCTATAGAACACTTAACTCAGTTGATCGATCTTATATTTAGCAAAGAATTGATTGTCGAAAATGGATTATTCATTTTAGAACACACTTCCCAATACGATTTCTCAAAACATCTCAATTTTAAAGAGATTCGAAAATATGGCGGGACGGGTTTTAGTTTTTTGGGATAAATAGCTTAACATTAAAATGTTATAAATCAATTTATTCCTTTAAATTTGCTCCGCTAAAAACAAACCATGACTAAAAATCCTACAGTCGCTTTTTATACGCTGGGTTGCAAGCTGAATTTTTCCGAGACAGCAACTATAAGCCAGCAGTTTCAGAAAAAAACCTACCAAACGGTAAACTTTGACGAAGCCGCAGATATTTATGTGATCAATACCTGCTCGGTAACCGATAATGCGGATAAAAAGTTTAAGACGATTGTAAAACAAGCATATAAAAACAATCCGGACGCCTTTATCATTGCCATAGGTTGCTATGCTCAATTGCGGCCGGAGGAAATTGCCCAAGTGGATAATGTAGATTTGGTTTTAGGGGCTCATGAAAAGTTTTCTATCACTGACTTTGTAAACAATCTGCAAAAGAAAGAAGTGGCCGAAATTCATGCTTGTGAGATTGATGAGGTGCAGAATTTTGAAAGTGCTTACTCTATTGGCGAACGTACCCGTGCCTTTCTCAAGATCCAGGATGGTTGTGACTATGTCTGTACCTATTGTACTATACCGCAAGCACGTGGTATCTCCCGAAGTGATACGCTGGATAATGTAGTAAAAAATGCTCATGAAATAGTAGCCCAAGGTCGAAAAGAAATCGTCCTCACAGGAGTCAATATTGGCGACTATGGTAAAGGGGAGTTAGGTAATAAAAAACACGAACATACCTTCTTTGACCTGCTTAAAGCTTTAGACGAGGTGGAAGGTTTGGAAAGATTACGGATTTCGTCTATCGAGCCCAACCTGCTAGTGGATGAGATGATTCCCTGGATTGCTCAATCCAACAAGATCGTACCACATTTTCATATTCCTTTACAATCCGGTAGTGATACTATTTTAAAGCTGATGAAACGCCGCTACAAACGGGAGTTGTATACCCATAAAGTGACACAAATTCACGAACATTTACCCGATGCTTGCATCGGCGCGGATGTGATCGTTGGTTTTCCGGGAGAAACAGACGAACTATTTTTAGAGACCTACCATTACCTGAATGAGTTGCCCATTTCTTATTTACATGTATTTACTTATTCCGAACGGCCCGGAACAGAAGCAGAAGAAATGCAGGGAGTAGTTCCTAAAGTGGTAAGGAGCAAACGCAGTAAGATGCTTCGTGCCTTATCTGTAAAGAAAAGGCGGGTTTTTTACGAAAGCCAGTTGGGTAAAGAAAAAACTATTTTGTGGGAAGCCGAACAAAAAGGAGACGTGATGTATGGATTTACTGAAAACTACGTAAAAGTTAAGAGGCCTTATCAGGCAGATTTGGTCAACACGATCACCAAACAAAAATTAACAAAAATTGATACGGATGGGGTGGTTTTAGTCCATACAAACCCCTAACTTTGTCCTATGACAAAGCCCAAAAAACATATCTACTTCGTGCCGGGTATGGCGGCCAACTCCAGTATTTTTGATTATATACAGGTGCCTGACAAATACCAAGTGCACAGATTGGAGTGGTTGGTGCCTTTGGATAAGTCAGAAAGTTTAAGGGAATATGCTACCCGTATGTGTGCGCAGATTCATCATAAAAATCCGATATTGGTCGGCGTGTCTTTCGGTGGGGTGATGGTGCAGGAAATGAAAGCTATCTGTGACCCGGAAAAGGTAATCATTATTTCTTCTGTTAAGACAAAAGGGGAAATGCCACTTAGGATGCGTTTTGCCCAAAAAACAGGGGCTCATAAAATATTACCTACGAGCCTCCTTGCTAATATGGAACATTATGAAAAGTATGCTTTCCATTCCGCAATTAAAAAAAGGCTTGAATTGTACAAGAAATTCTTGAGTATGCGTGATTCATTATATTTACCTTGGGCTATCCATACCATAGTGAATTGGGACAGGACAGAGCCGGACCCTGATGTGATCCATATTCATGGCGATAATGACTTTATATTTCCGGCAAAAAATATTCATAACTGTATATGGATTCCCGGTGGTACGCATGTAATGATCTTGACAAAAGCCAAAAAAATTAATGCTATATTGCAGGATATTCTATAAAATCAAACAAGGGAAAGTATGCAAATAGAATCAACTAAAATAAAGGGTTTGTTAATATTCACACCACGTGTTTTTACAGATAACAGAGGCTATTTTATGGAGACTTATAACCGTTTGGCTTGGGAAGAATTTATCAATGTTGACTTTGTTCAGGATAACGAGTCACAATCTGCTAAAAATGTGATAAGAGGTTTGCATTTTCAAAAGCCACCCCATGCACAGGACAAGTTGGTACGTGTTGTCCATGGCAGTGTGTTGGATATTGCGGTAGATTTGAGACATAAATCACCGACTTATGGTGAATATGTCAGTGTGTTGCTTTCTGCGGAGAATAAGAAGCAGTTGTTTATTCCCAAAGGTTTTGCCCATGGATTTGTGAGTTTAGCCGATCAGACGATTTTATCTTACAAGTGTTCTAATTTCTACCATCCTGAATCTGATGCTACAATCTTATGGAATGATAAAGACCTCAATATAAATTGGAATGTTACAGAACCCATCATCTCCGAAAAGGATGCGCAAGGTATAGAGTTTGGAACATTTAAATCCCCATTTTAATTGTAAAATATAATAAGATGAATAACAAAAGATATCATATCCTTATCATTTTGAGTTTGTTGGCTATGTCTGCATTTTTGGTTAGTACGCTGGAGATTGATGATAAAGGAGATAATCCTGTCAATGACCCGGATAAGAACACGGCCAAGACTTATGAAATCAAAGCCTTGAAACTACCCAAGAGAATGGATTTTGCAGGGGAACCTGCTCCTTTGGACAAACAGGATATCAGAGAGCGGATAGACCGCGAATTGTTAGTCAATACATATTGGCAATCTAATGGTCTATTAATGTTTAAAAGGGCACATAAGTATTTTTCTATTATTGAACCTATATTAGCGAGATACAATGTTCCTGATGACTTTAAATACCTTGCAGTTGCCGAGAGTGGGCTCCAACATGTTACCTCCCCTGCCGGTGCTAAAGGCATTTGGCAGATTATGAAAGCTACCGGACGTGAACATGGCTTGGAAATTAACGATAATGTGGATGAACGTTATCATATAGAAAAATCCACAGAGGTGGCTTGTCAATATCTCTTGGAATCTAAAGAGAAATTTGGATCCTGGACTATGGCCGCTGCAGCATACAATGCAGGAAATAACGGAATAGGCAAACGCTTAGAGGAGCAAGAAGTGGATAACTATTACGACCTCTTGTTGGGAACGGAGACTTCTCGATATATTCCAAGGATTTTAGCCATTAAAGAGATCTTGTCACACCCCCATAAATATGGTTTCCAATTTGACAAAAGTGACTTGTATGAACCACATCAGTATCATTTGGTCAGGGTAGATTCGGTCATTAACGACATGAATAATTTTGCGCAAAAGTTTGATATGAATTACAAAGAATTGAAAATCCTCAACCCTTGGCTTCGCGAAGATCATCTGAACAATGATTCACGAAAAGAATACTTTATCAAAGTCAAAAAATAGTCAAGACCTAACAGGTTTTCAAAACCTGTTAGGTCTCTTCATATATTAATGTGTGTCATCATGTTCAAACCTGCCGGTGTCTTCCTGATAGGTTAAGGGGTGAATGTCCCATTTACCATAAGCCGCTTCTTTTTCCAGTTTTTGTGCGATGATCATATTTTGGCCATCTGTCCTTAGGTTGATCATGCCAAATTTGGTGATATAAGAGTTGACTTCCTTATTGAGTTGTTTATTCTTTGCCTTCAGTTTTTTGATCTCTTCTGTAAATACGTTAACGGATTCCGCTAAGTCCTTGATCGTGTTTTCGTTTTGCTTGATCTTTTCTAATTTATCGGCAATTTTAGTAATCGTTAATTTGGTGATTTCTTTGTTGGAACGTGCCAGTTCTGTACTAAATATCAGTGGTGTTTTACTGTATCCGGTTTTGCCGAAAGCACCAATTGCATCGGGCCTTGGGTGGGCATAAGATTCATTGTCGCCACTAGAAATAACGGTAGCAATGGGATTCAAGGTTTCTAAAAAACCATAGTGAAAGTGGTTACTTCCATGGTGACAGGCTTTGGCTACATCCATAACCAGCCTATCTGATTGATCTTTGGATTTGTAATAATCCTGTATCATTTCTCCAAATTCCGTATTGATATCTCCACCGAGCAATATGCGAACTTTGTCATAGATTAGTTTGAGTAGGACCGAATGACCGTTTTTATCTTTTCCAGCATTATTGATAGATTTCAACACCTTTTTATGGTTTTTTTCTTCTAAAATGGGCCCTAATACGTCGACTTCAAATTTTTTTCCTTCAATCAGATTCCCTTCATTATATGCCATCAAATGTTCATCTTCAATGGACAAATTCTTAAATGCCACCTCGGGATTATTTTTTAACACATGATGTAGTGTTTTTAGGTACATGGAGTTTTTACCTTTCCGTTTGTTGGGATTTTCTAGAAGCTTTAGCATATCTGCTGTATCTTGAACCAATGTAGTGATGTATCCATCTTTGATGCTACCGAAAGCACTAGGTTCGCCGGGACGTTCCACGATTCCATTGTGGAAAATTTTGTCAATCTTAATTTTATCGTTTTTGAAAATGTATTCAAAGCCCTTGTAATGGTCTTTGTCGGAGTGGCTGATCACTACATGGAATGGAAAGGGCAGGGGTTTGTATTTACGATACAAGTTAAAACGCCAATACAGATACCTGTTCATGTTGTCATATTCTCCGGCATCTACCAGGATATGTTGGTCATCCGGTGTGACGATATGGCAACCGTCACCTTGACCGATATCTATAAAATTAACTTCGAGTATTCTGTTCTTTTGAATACCTTCCACAGGAATCCAGCCGGTTTTATTCCTACTTCTGGCTTTCACCCTGTTATGGACGATCTCAGGATCGAGAATGCGTATAAAATCCCCAAAAAGTAAGTGCTGGTTCCAAGAACTACCGGTAGATTTCTTATAAATTTTAACGGAAGGAAAAGTGGCAAAACTGTAAAAGTAAGTACTGCCTTTTTGATTGTATAAACTTGTATCTAAAGTGGCCATGATTTTTTTATTTAAATCCTCATGTCAAAGTTCTATAAAAAAGGCAATATTAAAAAGAGGAAAAACCCTGAAATATTGATATTGAGTTATGAGATTTAAAAGATTTATTAAAATAACCTGATTAAGCTTATTTGTTTCTTATTAATTAAAAAAAATAAAGATTCTTTATAAATTTCTAATATAGCTTCTCAGAGAAGTATGCTTATCTAATTTTAATTTGTTTTTTAACCTATAGAGGGCATTTTTAGTGCTTTGACTTGTAATACTTAAAATCCCGGAAATTTCATGGTTATTCATCCCTAGTTTTAAGAGTGTAGCCAATCGAAAATCATTTTCTGTCAAGTTTTGATTGATGTCAAACAAACTTTTACTAAAATCAGCGTTCACTTGTTCAAAATATGATTGAAAATCATCCCATTCTTTTTTAGAATTCAATTTTGCTTTAATCTCACGTTTTAGATGATTGAGCTCAGGCATCACATCTTGACAAGAATTATCTTTGATGTTATTGATGATTTGTAAATATTCTTTAAGTAGATTATTTCGTTCTTGAATATTGATAACTTTAGTTGCCAATTCTCTATTTTTAAACTCCAATTCATTTCTAAGTTGCTTTTCATTTTGTTGCATTTGTATTACTTTCAACTTATTGTAAGCTGCTTCTCTTTTTCTTTTGTTTCTTAAGAAGTTCCACCAAAAAAACGAAAACAAGAAGAGCGTAATTATCCCTATTGAAAGAAAATATAACGTATTTTTCTGTTTTTGTTTACTTATTTTAAGATGGGCAATTTCCTTTTCTTTTTTTTCAGTTTGGTATTTTTTATCCAATTCAGCAACTTTTTCTTTTACATCAACATTCTCAATACTGTCTTTTAATTGGTAATAACTGCGAAGTGTACTATATGCTTCTTTATAAAGCTTATTTTCTATTAGTAGTTGTTGCTTACCTTTTAAAGCTCTTTTTTGTAGAGGAACATTTCCTATTTTTTGACTTATCTCCACAGCCTGATTGTAATATTGAAGTGCTTGGTCAAAGTTATTAGCTTGCTGATAGGCTTCTGCTAAATTAATGCAAGCGTCTACCAGATCGGCATTATGCGAAAGTGAATGAAACAGGGTGTAGGCTTGTGTTAAATGGGCAATACTTTTTGGCACTTCCCCTTGTTTTAAGTATAACTCGCCTAGATTCTGTTGAACAGTAGCCATTCCTGTAGGACTTTTGACTTTTTGATATAAATTCAAAGCCTTTTGATAATAAAAATAGGCCGAATCCAATTGATTAGTTTCGTTAAAAATGGCGGCATAGTTGTTATAAGTATCAGCCAAAAAGAAAGCATCCTCTATTTTGAGTGCAAAAAGGAGTGTTTTTTGATGGTATTCTTTACTTTTTTTATAATCTTTTAAATTGCTATACAGCGTGCTGATATTTGCTAAGCACCTCGCTATACCAGTACTGTCTTGCTGATTTTCAAAAATTTGCAATCCATCTAAAGAATAAGAAAGAGCCTGCTCATAATTCCCCATCAATCGATAAGTAGACGCTATATTATCTAGGGCACCTGCCAGGCGGAGGCTATCTTTTACTTGTCTAAAAGTAGCTATCGCTTTTGTGCCATACGCTAAAGAATTAGGATAATCACTCTTATGTTTATAGGCAACAGACAGCAGGTTATAGCTCACCCCTTTTTTTTCGGTTGATAAATATTTTGAATTAAGTGAAAAGATTTTTAAGGTGTACACAATGGTAGAATCTACATTCCCGTTGTAATAAAAGGAGATGGCCGTATTAATAAGTGCATCGGGTAGCTTTTTAGGATTGTTTTTTTCAAAATAGCCGATACTTTCTTTTCCGACTTTAATGGCTTTTTGAGGATTGTTTTTCCAATATAATTCTGTCAGTTGAAGTAAAATGTCACCTTTTTCTTTTTTTAAATTATCATCGGTCAATTTTATTTTTAATTCAGAAATTTTTTCAGCCGTATCATATTGCTGCTGACCCAAAACAGGTAAGTAAGATAGGCTGAATTTAAAGAATAGAATAATTATTAACCAAGGTTTCATTACTTGTTTGATTGAATTTTATTTTAAAAATTTTAAAAGTACAAAATTCTTTTAGGAGTACCAATTGAGTACCTTTTTTTAATTATACTATACTTGAAATGCCCTAAATTTGGTATTTATAATAATAAAATTCTTAACTTATGAAAAAAGTACTATTTTTTATACTAAGTGTGCTGTCTTTAAACATTTACGCCCAAGTAGGCATCGGAACCACCAATCCCGACGCCTCATCAATGCTTGAAGTAAGAAGCACCGACAAAGGAATGCTTATCCCGCGGATGACAAAATCTCAGCGCGATGCCATTAACCCCATTGCAACGGGCTTAATGATTTTCCAAACCGACAACACCCCGGGATTTTATTATTATGATGGCTCGGCATGGCAGCACATCATAGACGGTATGAACAATGTGGAAAGTATTGACGACCTTACCGATGGAAAAA
>JANTFO010000001.1 GCA_024763365.1 Flavobacteriaceae bacterium | reverse complement strand
AAATAAGCCCAATTTCAGTGGTTAAAAATGGTTTATCCATGTAAATATCATCAAGTTTTCCTTTAAATCCTTTGAATGTCCAAATAAGAAATGTACCAATTAAATTTATAATTAACATAATATAAATACCTTATTACTTTACTGAATTCCAACCAAACCAATTAACTATTCAACTATTAACTAATAAACAAATTTTAATTCTTAATTGAATAACTCGTTCCTTCTTTCGCATCTTTCAACTGAATTCCCAAGGATGCCAATTCATCACGTATCTGGTCGGAAAGTACCCAGTTTTTCGCGGTACGGGCTTCTTCGCGCATTTTGATAAAGAGTTGTACCAGGCCGTCTATCTTTTCTGCCTCTTCGCCACTTTCGGACTCCTCTAAGCCTAAAACATCAACTACAAAAGCGGTAAATGTATTTTGTAATAGATCTAAATCCAATGCTGTGACGCTTGCCTTTTTATCATTAATGGAATTGATAAACTTCACGGCTTCAAATAGTTGGGCGATCAAGACAGGTGTATTAAAATCGTCGTTCATGGCATCGTAGGCTGATTGTCTCCAGGCAGCTATGTCATAAGTGGAAGTTTCACTCGCTTCTAATTGCGCTAAGGTTTTTTGTGCTTCCATCAATTTAGAAAATCCTTTTTCAGCTGCTTCCAGGGCTTCACTGGAAAAATCCAACACACTACGGTAGTGTGCCTGCATCATAAAAAAACGTACTACGGCCGGAGAAAATGCTTTGTTCAGTTTTTCAGTAGTGCCTTCATATATTTCTGCCGGCAGGATGTTGTTTCCTGTGGACTTGGCCATTTTCATACCGTTGAGTGTCAGCATATTGGCATGCATCCAGTATTTGACCGGTTGCTTACCATTGGCCGCCACAGATTGAGCAATCTCACATTCGTGGTGGGGAAATTTTAAGTCCATCCCACCGCCGTGAATGTCAAATTGTTCTCCGAGATACTTGGTACTCATAGTACTACATTCCAAATGCCAACCGGGGAAACCAATACTCCATGGTGAGGGCCATCGCATAATATGTTCGGGCGAGGCTTTTTTCCAAAGGGCAAAATCCTGTGGGTTTTTTTTATCGGTTTGTCCATCTAAAGTTCGGGTATTGTGGATGGCTTCTTCTATTACTCTACCAGATAAAATGCCATAATGGTGATTCTCATTGTATTTCAACACATCAAAATAGATGGAGCCATTTACTTCATAGGCGTAACCGGCTTCCAAAATTTTCTTGATGATCTCTATCTGTTCAATGATATGACCGGTAGCGGTAGGCTCAATATCGGGAGGAATATTGTTAAATTTATCCAGAATATGGTGAAAATCAACTGTATAGCGCTGTACGATCTGCATAGGTTCGATCTTTTCCAATCTCGCTTTTTTAGCAATGCGGTCCTCGCCCTCATCGGCATCATTTTCCAAATGACCGGCATCGGTGATATTTCGTACATAACGTACTTTATAACCCAAATGCTTCAAATAACGGAAGATCATGTCAAAGGACATAAAGGTTCGTACATTTCCCAAGTGAACATTACTGTAAACTGTTGGCCCACAGACATACATCCCAACAAAACCTTCATGTATGGGTTCAAAAATTTCCTTTTCTTTGCTAAGTGAATTGTATACTTTTAATGCTTGTTCCTGGTATAAAGCCATTTTATATAAGATCAAAATTTGGACAAAAGTACAGGATTTTTTTTACTTGTTACTTTGTAATATGGCATTGCTCTATGAACTTATTTAAACAGTATTAATCCCCCTGTTTCCCCCTTTAAAAAAGGGGGATAAGTGTGAGTTTCCCCCTTAAAAAAAGGGGGATAAGTGTGAGTTTTCCCTTTTAAGAAAGGGAGACAATTGTGAGTTTCCCCCTTTAAAAAAGGGGGATAAGTGTGAGTTTTCCCTTTTAAGAAAGGGAGACAAGTGTGAGTTTCCCCCTTGGTGAAGGGGGCTAGGGGGATTGAATTAAGTATTAATTTACTTCTATTTATTTGACTAAAAGCTATTTTTATCAATTCTCGACAATACATTATGCAGAAAATACTATCTTGCATCATCCTATGTCAGCCAAAGATAAGAAACATAAAACCCTTACAGAAAAACCCGGTGTGACCATGCCGGAAAAAACCAACCGATTGGCTATTGAAAAGATCCAATTAAAAAGGGCTAAAGCGATCAGTACAGTGGAATATCTGGAGCAAATCAAAAAGGCTTCTGTTACCCATCTTAGTAAAGCCATTACCCTGATTGAAAGTCAGCGTACGGATGATCAAAAAAAAGCACAAGATATTATCAAAGCTTGTTTGCCTTACACAGGAAAAAGTCTTCGAATAGGTATTACCGGTGTGCCGGGATCAGGAAAAAGCACCTTTATCGAAGCTTTCGGTAAACTCCTGACCGATGAAGGTAAAAAAGTAGCTATACTAGCTGTTGACCCTAGTAGCAGCCTACACAAAGGCAGTATTCTGGGTGATAAAACGCGCATGGAAAAGCTGGTTCAAAATTCTCATGTTTTTATCAGACCTTCTTCCACAGGAACTACCCTTGGAGGGGTTGCCAAAAAGACGCGAGAGAGCATATTGCTTTGTGAAGCAGCCGGTTATGATGTGATATTGGTTGAAACTGTGGGTGTGGGACAAAATGAAGTAGCGGTTCATGCCATGGTCGATTTCTTTTTGTTATTAAAAATTGCAGGTGCAGGAGACGAATTACAAGGCATCAAACGCGGTATCATAGAAATGGCTGACCTCATCGTTATAAACAAAGCAGACAACGAAAATATCAAAGCGGCCGAACTGGCCAAAATCGATTTTGAAAAAGCCTTACACCTCTATCCTGTAAAGTCAAACGAGTGGACACCTAAAGTACTAACAGCAAGCGCATTACAACATAAAGGGATTGATAAGATATGGCAAGTCATTCAAGACTTTCAAAAAATTACCAAAGCCAATGGATCTTTTGATAAAAACAGAAACCATCAAGAAGAATTTTGGTTATACGACACTATCAATGAAAGTTTACAACAAGCTTTTTACAAAGATCCTAAAATTGAACATTTACTCAAAAAACAACTTCAACGCATCTCACAAAAAAAAGCCACTCCTTATGAAGTAGCTTCCTATTTGTTAAGTCTGAATAAATAATTATTCTTGCTTAGTGGTATCAACCAATTCAATTTCAAAAACCAAATCTGTATTGGGGGCAATCAAGCGACCAGCACCTTTTTCACCATATCCCAAATGGGATGGGATAAAAATCAATGCTTTTTCTCCATAAGACATTTTTAACATGGCTTCTTTAAAACCAGGTATTAGCTTAGCATCTAAACTATATTTTCTGGAAAAAGGATTATAAGCACCCTGTTGCTCAGCCATTTCGTTGTACACATTAAATTCTTTAGCCTTATCTAACCATGAAGTATCAAACATTTTTCCATCCTCAAAATAACCTGCATAATTGATATAAACATCACTTCCGGTTGGTGGTTTTACACCAGTACCTTTATCCAAAATGATCATTTGTAATCCTGATGGGTATTTTTTTGCTTTGGCTTTTTCAGATTTAATGTATTTACCCATCTTGGCACGGGCTATTTCTGCGTTTTTCGCTCTTTGTTCGTATTCTTCAGCCAATTTCTTTTGTTCGGCTTCAAAATCTTTTAAATGATTTTCAATGATCTCAGCAGCATCAAATTCTTTAGCTGCCTTTCCATTTCTGATTATATCAATTTTGTTGATGGCATCCCCTTTTTCAATACTATCCACCACTTCTTGTCCGATAACTACATGTCCAAAAACACTGTGTTTACCATCCAAATGCGGAGTAGCTCTATGTGTGATAAAAAACTGGCTGCTATTGGTATTAGGACCTGAATTGGCCATGGAAAGTACGCCCGCTCCATCGTGTTTTAGTAATAAATTTCCCTCTTCATCTTTGGGAAATTCATCTTTAAAACGATAGCCTGTACCACCTCTTCCGGTTCCTTCCGGGTCACCTCCCTGGATGACAAAATTGTCAACCACCCTATGGAAAACAATTCCATCAAAATACCTCTTGCCTCTGTATTTTTCATCCACAACCTGATTGGTGCCTTCTGCCAAGGACACAAAATTAGCTACAGTTACAGGAGTTTTCTCAAATTCAAGAGCCAATACTATATCTCCTTTATTTGTTTGAACATCTGCATACATACCATCTCCTAAATTTTGGTACTTAGCTGTTTTACAAGAAAAAAACAAGCTAATTGTCGCCAATAATAAAAATATTGTTTGTCTTTTCATAAAAAGTTATTTAATGATTTTTAATTGATAATAATTCCATTTTAATGATCAAAGGGGTATTCGGTCCTATCTTTTTTTCATCTCCATGAAAGGCATAAGCTTTCTGGGATGGCAACAAAAATAGGACTTTTTCGTTTTTTTTCATCAATTTAATCCCTTCCTGTAATCCCTGAATCAACTCCTGTTGGTCAACCAAATAATCTAATACGCCAATTTCCTCTTTTGAATAAATAAGGTCACCTTCTATAGAGAGTACTTCGTATGTTAATTTCACATCATCACCTGTTTTGGGAGTATAGGTGTCAACTTCGTTTTGATCTAAATAGGCATACCAAAATCCGAGATTAGATTGATGATAGGTCTGTAAACTATCCACTTCCATAAGTTGTTTAAACTGCTCATTTTCAAAGTTCAACAAATTTTTATTAAATTGTATGGACTCATTCATATTGATTTTTCCGGTATGAGAAACAGGCCTCCTGGGTGTCACTTGCTTACAACTTACCACAGCAAACAAAACCAACAATAACAAATTAATTCTCTTCTGAAGCATATAAATCTTGTTTATAAGTGGGTAAAATAGTCAAAAATTGTTTGATGGTTTTTTGTAAAGTCAATGATGATCGGCCACCTGCTGCATTGTCATGACCACCACCATTGAAGTGTTTTCTGGCAAATTGATTTACTGAGAAGCTGCCTTTAGACCTAAAAGAAATCTTAATAATACTCTGTTCATTATCTTCAATAAAAATGATTGCAAAAACCACCCCCTGTAAGGCCAAAGCATAGTTTACAAAACCTTCAGTATCACCTTTTTGAAAATTGAATTTTTCTTTATCGGCTTCTTTGATATACATATAAGCCGTTTTATAATCGGGTAAAAACTGCATATTTTTCAGGGCATTTCCTAAAAGTTGCATACGGTCGTAGGTATTATTATCAAATATCTTACCATATATACTTGAATGCTCAGCTCCTTTTTCCATCAAATTTGCGACAATTCTATGGGTTTCCGGTGTAGTAGCGGGAAACCTAAACGAACCCGAGTCAGTCAAAATGCCAGTATATAAACAAGTAGCTATATCGGCATTAATACTATCTAGAGCACCCATTTTATCGATAAATTTGTAGACCAATTCTGCTGTGGCACAGGCTTTTGTGTCAGAATATAAATAACGGGCTACATCTGATGGTTGCTGGTGGTGATCTATCATAACAAAAGTACCTTGGTAGGTTTTCAATGCTCGTTTCATATCCTCTCCTACTCTACTTAACTCATTGAAGTCCAACAAGAAAATTAAATTTGCCTCTTGAATAAGACGTATACACAAAGATTCCTGATAATCAAAAAATAATACCTCTTTACTACCCGGCATCCATTTCAAAAAACCGGGATAATTATTGGGGCTGATGACCTGCACCTGGTGTTGCTGTTCCCTAAAAAAATGAAACAATGCCAATGCAGAGCCAATAGCATCACCATCTGCATTTTTATGAGGGATTAATACAATCTTTTGGGGTTGCACTAAAAGCGCTTGGAGTTCTTGTATTTCTTTTTTATTCATGAAACGCAAATATAAAATAATTGTCTTTAATTATACAGATTTATTACATTTGAAAAAAATTAATCATGCGGCCTTTACTTATTATTACAATTATTATTAGTCTTATTTCTTGTAAAAAAACTACTAAGGAAAATATCCCCAATGATGTTTTGGAAGCAGACATAGTCATTGCTTTTGGATCTTGCAATAATCAAAATCTTAAAAATCCTTTTTGGTCGCAAATTGCAGCTCAAAATCCTGACCTGTGGATATGGGGCGGAGATGCAATATATTGTGACACAGAGAATATGGATAAAATGAAATCTTGTTACGAAATCCAAAAAAAGGACGCCGCTTATGCCGCTTTTCTTAAAAAAGTGCCTGTTACCGGAGTATGGGATGATCATGATTATGGTCTTAATGACGGTGGAAGGGAATACCCAATGAAAGTAGAAGTTCAACAAATATTTTATGATTTTATAGGCTTACCTAAAAATGATAGTGTTCGAAAAAGACCGGGAATATACCGTACCTACGATGTTAAAAAAGATGGTGTCTACATTAAGGTTTTATTACTTGATACCCGATATTTTAGAAGCTCTCTTACACCCGATCCCAATCCAAAAAGACGGTATCTACACAATCCATATGGTGAAGGGACTATGCTTGGAGAGTCACAATGGCAATGGTTAGAAAATGAGTTGTCAACTTCTACTGCAGATTTTAACGTGATAATGAGTAGTATTCAATTTTTATCAAATCAACACGGCTATGAGTCTTGGGGAAATATGCCTCATGAAGTGGCGCGATTAGAAAATATTTTGGTTGAGAACAAAGTTAAAAACACTTTTATATTATCCGGAGACAGACATATAGCAGAAATATCCAAAAAAGAAATAGCAGGGCTACCTTACCCTTTGATTGACATTACTTCCAGCGGCATGACACATTCTTATAAAGCCTTTAAAGGTGAAGAGAATCCCTATAGGGTCAGTAAAGTAGTGACAGACAAGAATTATGGATTACTTAGGTTTGACAAAGCCAAAAACTCAGTAACTATGGAAATATGGAGTAAAAATGATTCTTTGAAACTTTCTTACAAGCAGGAATTCTGATAAAAGTAATTTTACTGATATTCAAGCAAATACAAACATTATCACCTATCCACGAATTCACACGGATTATACTAATTAACGCTAAAACAATTGGTGTAATTGGTTCAATTAGCGAAAATTAGCGGAGAATATTATTTTTAGTATTTTCGCCCTCGAAAAACAAACATACTTAATAATGACAAACAGAACTTTTACCATGATCAAGCCCGATGCAGTTGAAAACGGACATACCGGAGCTATATTAGAGAAAATCAATGCGGCTGGTTTTAGAATAGTTGCCATGAAGAAAACCCAAATGACCAAAAGAGACGCAGAAACCTTTTATGCCATACATAAAGAAAGGCCTTTCTTTGGAGAATTGGTTGAGTTTATGACTAGCGGCCCTATCGTAGCAGCCATTTTAGAAAAAGAAAATGCGGTTGAAGATTTTAGAGCCTTGATCGGCGCTACCAATCCTGAAGAAGCTGCTGAAGGAACTATCCGTAAATTATACGCTACTTCCCTTGGGGAAAATGCCATTCACGGTGCCGATAGTGATGAAAATGCAGCAATTGAAGGCGCCTTCCACTTCTCTGGGAGAGAGATGTTCTAAACTTTTGTATATAAAAACTTCATTCTTAAAGCCATTGGATTAGTTCAGTGGCTTTTTTGTTTCTTTCCATAAAATAAAAAACCTTACAAATAATAACAAAAAAGTGTATATTAGACGCAGTTTTTACTAAAATCACATATTCATGTTTCAAAGATTAAAAGGATTTACCCGCGCATTTTGGACTGCCAATATCGTGGAGTTACTGGAAAGAGGTGCTTACTACGGGGTGTTTATCGTTATTACGCTGTATTTATCAAGGATTCTCGGTTTTTCCGATGTAGAAGCTGGTATCATTTCGGGGGTTTTCTCAGGAGGGCTTTATTTATTACCTACATTTACAGGAGCTTTAGCAGATAAAATAGGTTTTAAATACTCCCTAATCATCGCTTTTAGTCTTTTGACCATTGGTTACTTTGGCTTAGGTTTTTTCCCTACTTTATTGGAATCAAAAGGTTTAGTTGATTATTCTGAAGGTATCAAATTTACCGGCTTGCTGGAATCGGGGAAGCAATGGGGTATTGTACCCATTATGCTTGTAATCATGATCGGGGGTTCCTTCATCAAGTCAGTGATTACAGGAACAGTTGCTAAAGAAACCACCGAAGTAAATCGTGCACAAGGATTCTCTATTTTTTATATGATGGTGAATATAGGTGCTTTTTCAGGTAAAACGCTGGTAAAGCCTTTGCGTAATTCCATGGGAGATATGGGATTGGTCAACATCAATTATTTTTCCACAGGTATGACCTTACTCGCGTTAATATTGATCATTTTCTTATATAAAAGCAGTAAACACGATGGAAAAGGCAAAACCTTTAGAGATATATGGAGAGGATTGGTCAAGGTAGTTTCTAATGGAAGATTGGTCAGCCTCATTATAATCATCACAGGTTTTTGGATCGTACAACACCAGCTCTATGCCACCATGCCCAAATATGTACTCCGTATGGCCGGTGAAAGTGCTGCCCCTTCCTGGTATGCAAATGTCAATCCATTAGTCGTGGTATTGACAGTTACTTGGATTACACGCTTGATGAAAAGTAAAACACCTCTATTTTCAATGACTTTAGGAATGTTTATCATGCCACTTTCCGCTTTGGCTATGGCCTCCGGTAATTGGTTTGGGCATACCCCTATAGAAATAGGTTCTTTTAGCATGCATCCGGTAGCTATCATGATGATTATTGGTATTGCTTTACAAGCATTAGGAGAATCTTTTATTTCACCGAGATTCTTAGAATTCTTTTCTTTACAAGCACCTAAGGGTGAGGAAGGCATGTATTTAGGATTTAGTCATTTACATTCATTTTTGGCATCTGTTTTAGGATTTAGTTTATCAGGGTTTTTATTGTCAAAATACTGTCCTGACCCCAAATTATTTGAGACTCATGAAGCCTGGGAAGCGGCGGCTTCTAATGCTCATTTTATATGGTATTACTTTGCAGGAATAGCACTCATAGCTGCCGTTGCATTAATAGTATACGGTAAAGTGATTGAGCACTTGGATGCCAAAAAGGCTTAACCCACATTATTCAACAATAATGCGGAGTTAAAAAGTTAAAAGTGTAAAGTTCATAAAGTTAGCCTTTGTATTCAATTTTGTTATGTAGCCCAAATTTGGGTTATGATTTTTGTTCATCACTTGAGCATAAACTTTTAACTTTCAACTAATAAAAATTTTATGTATTTTTCGGATTAAGTAGCACATTATTTTTGATTAGCCCATTTAAAAAAGTAACAAAATGAATACGACTAAATTTGACATTGCCGATTATTTAGACAGCAAAGATATGATTGCAGCATATCTTAACACTGTGCTCGAAGAAGGCACAAATGAATATGTTATTAATGCAATCGGATATGTTGCCAAATCAATAGGAATGACCAAAATAGCTGAAGAAACCGGATTAAGCCGTCCAAGTTTATACAAAGCCCTTTCTGATGGTGCAAAACCGCAATTTGCAACAATTATGAAAGTATTAAGGGCTATTGGTGGTCAAATCAATATAAATCCAATAGCGAGTTAATAAAATAATCTATCTCAGCCTTCTTATTTAGCTTACTAAACGAAATACGAAGGCTGGTTTTTGGGAGTTCGTCATCAGAAAGTAAATTGGTCAAAACTCTGGAGGGCTTTGTACTGCCACTTTGACAAGCACTGCCACCCGAAACGGCAATCCCTTTGATATCTAAGTTAAAAATCAACATGGGTATATTTTTCGGCAAACGTATATTGAGAATATGATAAGCTGATAATCTTTCATCATCCGAAGCAGCATTAAATTGAATATCAGGAATATTAGCTTTCAATCCAATGATAGCATATTTTTTTAAACTTTGAACGTACTCTTTTGTTTTCTCTAAATCTTTATTGGCCAGTTCCAAAGCTTTGGCCATACCCACAACACTATGGACATTTTCCGTACCGGCTCTTGAACCACGTTCTTGAGAACCACCTGTCAATAATGGGTGTACCTTAAATTCTTTGGGGACACGCATGAAACCAACACCTTTAGGCCCGTGAAATTTGTGAGCCGAAGCTGCTAGAAAATCAATAGGTAATTTTTGCAAATCAAAAGGAAATTTACCGATCCCTTGGACTGTATCCGAGTGAAAAAAGGCATCATGTTTTTTTATTATTGCAGACACTTTTTCTATATCTAAAAGCCGGCCAGTTTCATTGTTGACAAACATCAAACTCACCAGTGTTTTTTCTTGAGAACCGGCTATTAGTTTTTCAAGTTCATCTATATCAACTCCACCATCCGAAAAATGTTTTACATAAGATAATTTAAAATCAAAATGCTTTTGTAAATGCAGAATGGTTTTATATACCGCACTGTGTTCTAATGTAGTAGTGATGATATGTTTCATTTCCCAATGAGCAATAGCATTGTATAAAATCAAATTATCAGCTTCACTACCACCTGCTGTAAAATAGATTTCAGGAGGTATTATATTTAAAGAACTTGCTATAGATCGCCGGGCATGTTCCACAGCTACATTAGCCTCTCTACCCCATTGATGGGTAGATGAAGGATTGCCGATTATCTGCTCCATGCTACCCATAATCGCTTCCCTTACTTCAGGTAAAATCGGGGTGGTCGCTGCATTGTCAAAATATATTTTCATGTTTTTAGTCGTTAGTCTTTGATTGCCTGCTAATGCAGGTATGGTCGGTTGTCATCAGACATTTTTAATTCTGAATTCTGAATTCTGAATTTTTAATCATTGCCGTCCACACACTAAGTTTACCTTTTTCATATCTGGTCCATATTGGACGAACTACTCCATTGTACACATCAATATTAAGATAATCTCCAAAAAACACCATTTTGACCGGATCAAACGGACTGTCGGAAATCGTCATTTGTTCAAAACTGGTTCCTCCATCTTTGGATATAGCCAAAGCAACATCTGTAAGTTGGTTAGTATAGGGACTTCTATCATAAAAAACAATATAAATATATCCTGTTACAGGATCAACATCCATCCAGGTAAAAAACTGATGGGTTAAAGTATTGTCTTGATTGACTTTTACAGGATCAGTCCAGGTTAAACCTTCATCGGTAGATTTAATCAAAAAAACATCGGTGTTATCACTGCCATTTCTTTGGTCTGTCCAGTTTACATAAATAGTTCCGCTATAAGGCGAATTACTATTATCAACTGCTGTTACCGGCATCCCATTACAGCGCATAATACCAGGAATATCCTGTGACCAACCACCAGGCTGTTGGGCAATAACACGATCGGTTGTTTCCCACGTTTTACCATTGTCCAAACTGCGGTCAAAAAATATTTTAGCATCATACGACCAAGCAACATACACTTTACCATCTTTTGAAACCGCCGGAACAGCCCCTTCAGTAGTCATATCATCATCCTTTGCATCTCCTTCAGTTTGACTAATCGTAATCGGTTTAGAAAAACTTTTCCCAAAATCTGTGGAAGTTGCAAATTGAATTCTACTTTTGTGCTTAGGATTATCACTGCCATATTTATCAAATTCTGTCCAACAAACATATATTTGACCTGTTTCCGGATGAACAGTAGCCCATTCTTTATCTTGTTGCTTAGGTTCATTTTTTCCTATTCCGGTTCCCGAAGACCAGCTAATACCCCCATCATAAGAATACTGTAAAACGATCTGGTTCAGAAATTTAGTGCTTTCATGAGCCATACCATCTGGATTGGCCAAATGTAAATAATAAAGCCTCCCATCCTTGTCTGCGATAAGACAAGGATCACCATACACTCCTAGATTAGATGATAATTTGCTATGCGACCAGGTAAGCCCAGCGTCTAAAGAAATATGCAATTCATCCAAAACGTTACCTGCAATAATTTGATTGGGGTTTTTAGGGTTAATCACTATGGAAGGTTCACAAGCTCCGGTCACCCAAGCATTGCCTTCAACTATTTTTATATTTTTATATACATTTGAGGGCTTGTTTGAAGGCTTTTTTCTTTGAACTGTGCAAGCCATCAAACTAAAAACCATTAAAACTAAAATGATATGTTTCATAGGTTCAAATTTAGAAAAAATAAAAGCTTCTTACATCTCTACATACTTATATTATTGTTTATACCGCTGCTTTCATTTAACCTGCATAAGGAATATTACAGTTTGACGAACATTCAATATGATATAACATCAAATAGCTTTCAAATCACCAGCCGTGTTTTTGCTGATGATTTTGATTTGGCACTTTCAAAATACTTTGACCAAAACTTAGAGATTGGAACTGCTCGTGAAATAAAGAATGCTGATACACTAATCGAAAAATACTTGATCAAACATTTTCAAATAGACCTCAATGACCAAAACTACACCTATAAGTTTCTGGGAAAAGAAGCAGAAAAAGATGTGATTTACTTATATATGGAAATTCGAGATATTTCAGCATCAATTGAAAGTATGAGAATCAAAAACACGATTCTGCAAACTACTTTTCCTGAACAAGAAAACATCCATAAAATAAGGTACAAAGGCATCAATAAAAGCATGATCCTAACTAAAGACAAACCTTCGGGCTTGTTAAACTTTTCTTAAAGCCTTTGAACAGGTTCAGAGAAAAATTACATTTGAACATTCATAACTAAAACCAACTATTTCAATCATCACATGAAAAAAAACATATTAAGCTTACTCGTGTTGTTCTTAAGCTTGTCTGTTTTGGCACAGCAACACGGGCAAAAAAAAGAAGCACCCATCGATGCCAAGAACATTACAGGGCACTATAACATCAACAAATTCAAACAATTACATGAAGAACTACCCACACCCAATGCCTACAGGACAGCATCAGGAGCGCCAGGCTATGCTTACTATCAACAACAGGCCGATTATGTAATAGAAGCGACATTGGACGATCAAAAGCAACAACTTTTTGGGAATGCCAGTATTACTTATCACAACAATTCACCCGATGCTTTGGAATATCTTTGGGTACAACTTGATCAAAACATACGTGCTAAGGATGCTATGTCAAAAAAAACAAGTGGTCAAGGGCCTCGCGTTGGGTATAGGCCTCAAGCTTATGTGCAAAGTTTTATGGGTAAAGAATTTGATGGTGGTTTTAAGATTGACTATGTAAAAGGTAAAAATGGTGCAAGCCTACCCTATATCATCAATGAAACCATGATGCGTATAGATCTACCAAAGCCTTTGCAGTCCGGTGAGAATTTTGAATTTAGTATCAAATGGTGGTATAACATCAATAACTATATGGTGGCACGTGGGCGTTCGGGTTATGAGCATTTTGATGAAGATGGCAATAATTTATATATCATCGCGCAGTGGTTCCCTAGAATGGCGGTTTATAACGATGTAGAAGGCTGGCAAAATAAACAGTTTTTAGGGCGTGGTGAATTTACCCTGGTTTTTGGAGATTATGATGTTAAAATTACCACACCCGCTGACCATGTATTGGAAGCTACCGGTAAACTCTTAAACCGTGAAGAAGTATTCACTAATGCACAGATGAAACGCTATAAAAAAGCTTTGACCTCTTATGAAAAACCAATATTTATTGTAACTCAAGAAGAGGCAGAAGCTGCGGAAAAAAACATTTCAATCAAAACAAAAACCTGGCATTTTAAAGCAGAAAAGGTACGTGATTTTGCCTTTTCTACTTCCCGAAAATTTATCTACGATGCGCAAGCTGTCAAATTGGGTGATAGAACTGTAATGGCTATATCATTATACCCCAAAGAAGGGGCTCCTATATGGAAAGATTACGGAACTTCGAGTGTGGTGCACACATTAAAATCATATTCCAAACGCTTGTTTAATTACCCATACCACAAAGCTATTGCTATCAATGCACAGCAGCAAGGAATGGAATATCCTATGATTTGTTGGAATGGTGGACGTGCTAGAAAAGATGGCACCTATTCCGAGAGAAGTCGCACTAGCACTATTGCGGTTATTATTCATGAAGTAGGCCATAATTGGTTTCCGATGATTGTCAATTCCGATGAGCGCCAATGGGGATGGATGGATGAAGGTTTGAATACCTTTTGTCAACTCATGGCACAGCAAGAATTGGAAAAAGATTTTCCATCGCGCGGTTATCCTAAAGACTTAATAGCATACATGACAGGTGACCAAAGCACTATTGCCCCTATCATGTCACAACACGAAGCGGTGTTTGATAGCGGTAAGAATGCTTATCACAAACCTACTGCCGGTTTATACATGTTACGTGAATTTATCATGGGACCCGAACTCTTTGATTACGCTTTTAAAACCTATGCCAACAGGTGGAAATTTAAGCACCCATCTACGGCAGACTTTTTCAGGACTATGGAAGATGCTTCCGGGGTGGATCTGGATTGGTTTTGGAGAGGATGGTTTTATACGACCGATGTCAATGATATTGGCTTGAAAGAGGTAAATCAATACATAGTGACTGACCAGCCTACAGAGCGTGTTAAAAGAATGGCCAAAGCTTATGGCATGACAATAGATCAATTCCCTAAAATGCTGTATCTTGTTTCTAAAGACAGTGATGATTTCAAGTCAGAGATGCTGGATAAAAATGAACCGGCTAAAGATTTTACTATTTTAAAAGATTTTATAGAAGCAAACTATTCAGCAGAAGAACGTGCTACTATGAAAGACAGCCATTACTTTTATGAAATAGTTTTTGAGAAAAACGGTGGCTTAGTGATGCCGATATTAATGGAGATCACCTATGTTGATGATACTAAAGAGTTCTTTAATTATCCGGCTGAAATATGGATTCACAATGATAATGAGGTAAGAAAACTTTTCCCATCCAACAAAGAGATCAAGTCCATTACCATTGACCCTCAAGAAATTACAGCTGATGTAGATACTCGAAACAACCATTGGCCACGACAAGAGGAAAAGTCTAAATTTGAGGAGTTTAAGGCTAAAAAACATGAGAAATAATAACATATTCAAAAGTTCTTATGACAAAAAAAGCCACCTTCTCAGGTGGCTTTTTTGCATTTGATAACAAGTTTTTAACTATATATCTTCAAAATCTACATCAGTAAAGTTTTCTGTATCACCTTCTTTCTCTTCTGCTTTTTCAGAAGGTTTTACAAAATCTTTTTGATGGCGCTCAGAAATAACCTCTTCACCTTTTTCTTTAAGAATAAAATCGGTAGCTTGGTCTAAATGCTCTCTGAATTCCTGGAAGTCTTCTTTGTATAAAAAGATCTTGTGTTTTTTAAAGTGAAATGAGCCATCCTCATTAGTAAATTTTTTACTTTCTGTAATGGTTAAATAATAATCACCTGCTTTGGTCTCTCTTACATCAAAAAAGTAAGTTCTCCTTCCTGCTCTCATAATTTGAGAGAAAATTTCTTCTTGCTCTTGAAATTTACTATCGTTCATAATTTGTTATAATTTAATTAATTACTATTGTAATATTAGTTGCAGCAAAGCTATAAAAAATCTTTTAATGCCGTACTTTTTCATAAAAAAAGTGTGTTTATCTTATTATTTAAATAAGAATTTAAATTTTAAGAACTATATTTAGCTCATAACATCATGACATTTCACAAAACTGTGTACTTTTGCATTCTAAAATAATCCAAGAAAGTTCTTTACATGATCAATCGCAGACATATTCGTATCAAAGTCATGCAAAATGCCTTTGCCTACATAGTTTCCGAAGAACAAAATTTAGATAGATCCGAAGGCTATCTCGTCCAAAGTATTGAAGCGCTTCACAATCTCTACCTCTACCAAAACTTTTTCTTAATAGCTCTTCAGGATAAAGCCAAAGCTTTTTATAATGCTTCTCAAAACAAATATATTCCTACCAACTCAGCTCTTTTTCGAAGTAAAAATTTTATGCAAAACAGGCTTTTGGTTAAAATGAGAAAAGCCCTGTATGAATTTCAAAATACATTAAATAAAAATATTTACTCCGAAAAGTGGGAAGCACATGCTGAATTGGTCCATTTGGTTTGGAATCAGATAATTAAGGACAAAGAATTTTTAAGCTATTTAGAGCTTGATAAAACAGACTTCGCTGCCGATAAAAAAATCCTTAAATATCTTTATAAGAATTATGTGGCTCCTTCTGAAGCCTTAAGTAGTTTTTATGAAGATGAAGTGATCAGTTGGGCTTCTGATATTCCTTACATCAACACTTGGATATACAATAATTTGGAACATATGGGCAAGTCAAAGGAATATAAGCCCGACTCTCTTTTTAAAGATCTGGATGATCAAGAATTCGCCCTAGATTTATTCAGGAAGACAGTTCTTAATTTCACAAAATATGAGAAAGATATTAATGAAAAAACACCCAATTGGGACAGTGAACGAATCACTTTAGTCGATAAAATTATGATCGTTATGGGTATTGTAGAATTTATACATATCCCTTCAATCCCAACCAAAGTAAGCATCAATGAATATATTGAAATTGCCAAAGAATATGCCTCCCACAAAAGCAGTACTTTTATCAATGGCGTTTTGGATAGCTTAAGACAAACTTATCAAGATAAAAATCTTATCAATAAAACAGGGCGAGGTTTGCTATAATTACTTTTTAGCATAATGTAATTAAGTTATGGCTTTGTATTTATAACAAATAAAAAAATTCATGTACTTTTGCGATGAATTATTTAAAACTACCTTTAGAAATGAAAAATTTATCTTTACTATTACTCATTTTTTTGAGTCTTAGTTTAACTTCATGCAAGCAAAATGCAGCCAAGAGAATTAAGAATGATAAATTGGAGCAAGCCAAAATGCGTGACCAAAAAGAAGTAAAAGGCTTACCCAAAATTTACTTTAAAAATCGTGAATTCGACTTTGGGACAATTCAACAAGGTGAAAAAACGGAAGGATCTTTTGTGTTTAAAAACACAGGAGAAAGTGATCTGATCATCTCTAATGCAAAAGCTTCCTGTGGATGTACTGTCCCAGAATATCCAAAAAACGTACCCATCAAGCCAGGTGAAGAGGGAGAGATCAAAGTACTTTTTAATTCCAAAGGAAAATCCAATAAGCAAAATAAAACCGTAACAATATTTACCAATACCTTAGAAGGACAGGAAAGGCTTACTGTTAAAGGTTTCGTCAATGTTGATAAAAATAAAGATCAAAACAAGCAACAAATAAATTACATAAAATAAAAAATATGGACCAAATTTTAAACAGCGGCATGTTGCCCTTCTTACTACTTTTTGTAGTGATATACCTTTTTATGATCCGTCCACAGATCAAGAAACAAAAGCAGGAAAAAAATTTCCAAAGCACAATTCAAAAAGGTTCAAGAGTAGTAATGAATAGTGGAATGCACGGCAAGATCGTAGATATCAATGAAAATGATAATACGGTAATTCTCGAAACTCAAGCAGGAAAAATCAAATTTGAGCGAGCTGCGATCTCTATGGAAATGAGTAAAAAATACGCGAAAGAAACGAGTGAAAATAAATAATAGCTGAAGCTCGAATATATATTTACAAGGATGGCTATTTAAAAAGCTTTATGCCAGCAAAAAAAATAAATAGCAAATTTTTTAACAGCCCAAAAGCGCGGGTTTTTCTCCTGTTTTTGGGTTTGTCCTTTATATTTTGGCTGTTTTCCAGTTTGTCAGAAAAGTACAATTACTTTACTTCCTTTGAAGTACAATATACTGACCTACCTCAAGATGTTATTTTTCAGGACATTAGCATCTCTAAGATAAATGTACTTTTACAAGCCACGGGGTTTGAAATACTGAATCACAAATTAAAAACCAAAAGAATAAAAATATCAGTTGAAGATTTCAAAAATCTTGATGCTGACCTTTACTATTTCATCCCTGCCAATCACAAGTTACAAGTTGAAAAACAGCTTACTTCCAAAATCAATCAAATAGAAAATGATACTTTGTTCGTAAGGCTCAATCCATTGAGAAGTAAAAAAGTTCCTGTCCAATTACAAACAAATATTACATATAAACCCGGCTATAAATTAACACAAGCTATTCAATTTCAACCGGATAGTATTTTACTTACAGGACCTAAAAACATTCTTGAGGAGATAGCGTTCTTAAAAACTGAAACTATAGTAAAAGATGACGTATCTAAAGACTTTACTTTTGATGTAGCATTGGAATTACCAAATTATAAAGAACCCATTGAGTATTCAGATAAGAGGATAAAAGTGAGTGGAAAAATCGCCAAATTTACACAAGCCACCAAAGAAATACTCATTAAAGTGCCAGATACAGATGTAGGTACACAGATCATCCTCATCCCTAAAAAAACGCATATTACTTTTGAAGTAGCTTTTGAAAACTATCATTTAATAGATAAAAACAGTTTTGAAATTAGCTGTGACTTAACAGATAGTGTTCTAGACCGAGAAATGCTAGATTTAAAAGTGACTAAAAAACCTGACTTCATTAAGAAATATAGCTTGCAACCTGCTGCTGTACGCTATTTAATAAAACAAGATTAACATGTTGGTAGTAGGATTAACAGGAGGTATAGGAAGTGGTAAAACAAAAGTGCTACACGAATTCATCAAAAAAAATGTACCGGTCTATATCGCTGATATTGAGGCCAAAAAACTAATGCAAAACTCAACCGAACTTCAAAAAAACATTATCAGTACTTTTGGAGAAAGCAGCTATCTTAAAGATAAACTCAATACAGCTTATCTTGCGGATATTGTATTCAAAAACCCTATAGCATTAGCCAAGCTCAACGCAATAGTTCATCCCGTAGTTTTTAAGGATTTTCAAGAATTCAAAAATTCATTGAAACACGAAAAATTAGTCATTTTTGAAAACGCCATTCTATATGAAAGTGAAAGTGACCGCTTTTGTGATTATGTAATTTGTGTTACTGCCCCTTTGAGAGAGCGTATAAATAGAGTGATGCATAGAGACCAAATCACCTCAGAGCAAGTACAAGAACGAATACATAATCAGTGGCCGGAAGAAAAAAAAGTAGCACTTGCTGATTTTGTCATAGAAAATATAGATTGGGATAAAACCAAAAAATCTATTGATAATGTATACGAAAAATTGTTGGACCTTAGTTCAATATAGAATCATATTTTTTGATACAAATGAGTTTTCTAGACTCTGATCGATAAAGGAAGTTTTCTTATTACTAAAATCCACTTTATATGTCTCAATTTTCAAAATTTGAGATAGTTAACCAATCATAGCTTCATTGATATATTTTCAATATTTTAGTAGTTTTTTCTTAAATTTCAGTTAATAGCACGATTATTGCGTTAATTTTATCTAAAATATTAAATTTTTTAACAAGTAAAAAGTTACATTTGAACAATGAAACCACCATGTATAATTTTCTTTACACACAGAGATTTGATTATGGTGATTCCATGTGTTACTTATAAAAAAACAGAATAATAAACACATGAAAAAGTCTACTTTCATCTTAATTGTAAGTGTCATGAGTGCTGCACTCATAGGGATTATAATTGTTCAGATTTCATGGATCCGTAACGCCATGCAAATACGTGAAAAACAGTTTTCTCGAGATGTGTTTGCAGCTATAGAAATGGTTGCTAAAAACATAGAAAACAAAGAATTAAAATATTACTTTCAAAAGTTTAATAATGTGGTCAAAGACCGTGATTTAGCCAGTAAAGCTGATATTTCAAGGATCATTTACGAGCAAATAGACACCACCCGAAATGAAAAATTCACCTATGCCCACACCATTTTAGAACAAAAATATAAAGTCCCTACTGAGTTTTTTGACCAAGATAGCCTGACCCTTAAACGGACATTTAGTAAGAAAGATGTACTTATCAGCAGGCATTATATCAATGAAGATGATATCAAAGCACTTTCTCCTGAAGAACACTCTCAGCGATTTAGTGAACTTACTTCTCTTGATAAAGAATTCTACAAAGACTTGCTATATGAAAACATTAAAAGAACCCCGATAAATACAAGGATTAGCAGTCAGGAATTGGAAGACAAATTAAAATTACAATTTGAAAAATGGGGTATTGACACGCCTTTTCAATTTGCTATTTATGACAATAATATGTTAACTTCTGTCAAATCGGGTTATTTCAAGATTAAAAAAGGGAAAACTTATAATACGCCGATATTTAACGATGAAAAAGGCACGACAAACTATGAACTCTATGTCAATTTCCCTGAAAAAAAACAATACATCATTTCTAATATATCCAAAAACCTGATATTGTCTATCCTATTCATTTTGAGTATTATAGGTGTTTTTGCCATTACCTTATACCAATTAAAAAAACAAAAACGGATCGCTGCGATAAAAACGGATTTTATCAACAATATGACCCACGAGTTTAAGACACCTATTGCCACCATTAATTTGGCTCTGGATGCTATTAAAAACCCACAAGTGATCCATGATGAACAAAAAGTCATGCAATATGTGGGTATGATAAGAGAGGAGAATAAACGTATGCATGCACAGGTAGAGACCGTCTTACGCATTTCAAAATTAGAAAAAAACCAATTGGATGTCAGCAAAGATGTGGTAGATATACATGAGATCATTGAAGAAGCTATGACTCACCTGGGTTTATTATTACATGACAGAAAAGGAAAAATTGATTTTCAAGCCGAAGCCATTCAAACGGAAGTAGTGGGTAATGCCTTTCACCTTACCAACGTTTTTGTCAACTTGTTAGACAATGCCATCAAGTACACTACTGACATTCCTAAAATAAAGATCAAAACCGAAAATAAAACTAATAGCATCATTATTTCTATTACAGATAATGGTATCGGGATGAGTAAACACACACAAAAATATATTTTCGATAAATTTTACCGTGAAGAAACCGGAAATGTGCATAATGTAAAAGGACATGGGTTAGGCTTATCCTATGTAAAGCGGATTATTGACATGCACCAAGGCAGTATTCATGTAGAGAGTGAAAAAGGAAAAGGGAGTACTTTTAGTATTCAACTGGCAGTGATATAAATTATGAACCTTGCCTGTCACAGTAGACAGGTTTTAAACCCAAATAATTATGAAAAACAAACGCATCTTATTAGTAGAGGACGATCCGAATTTCGGAAACGTTTTAAGAGATTATCTCAGTTTAAATAACTTTGAAGTGACGCTAGCCAAAGATGGCCTGGAAGGATTTGTTTTCTTTAAAAACAATGACTTCGACCTATGTATACTCGATGTGATGATGCCCCGTAAAGATGGCTTTACTTTAGCTGAGGATATTAGAAAAACAAATACCACGGTACCTATAGTGTTTTTGACAGCCAAAACTATGAAAGAGGATATCCTTAGGGGTTATCAAGTAGGTGCTGACGATTATTTAACTAAACCTTTTGATTCAGAAGTTTTATTGTATAAGATTAAAGCTATTTTCCAACGTAAAGAACAAGAATCCGGACAAGAAGATGAAGTATTCGAATTTAAAATCGGGAAATTTGATTTCAATTCTAAATTAAGGCAATTGATCTATGACGGAGGTGAACCGCAAAAACTGTCACCTAAAGAGAATAAACTTCTCAAGATGTTGGCTCAACATAAAAACGACCTGATGCCACGAGAGTTGGCCTTAACCAAAATATGGCGTGATGACAACTACTTCACTTCCAGGAGTATGGATGTATATATCGCCAAGTTACGTAAGTACTTAAGCAAAGACAAGCAAGTAGAGATTATTAACATCCACGGAGAAGGATTTAGATTGGTTGAGAAGGAGTAGTTTAGTTGACAAACTTCAGTTTGCCTTAAACTATTCACTATAATTAGTATTTCAATAAATATCTAACATATTAATAACTCCACCTAAATCTGATGTTTACAGCCTGACTTTTATTAAAAGAGTCAGTATCTTTTAATGTGTAAAAAAGTTGTCCTACCAGATCCAGGTCCCAGTTTTGGGCTATGCCATAACTAAACTGTGGCATAAAATAAAAACCGTCAAACTCTTTTGCATAGATAGTAGACAAAGAGGTGCTGATAGCGGGTGTTAAAGGTTTGCCAAATTGTAAAAAGTAAGAATTCTTATTAGGCATCAGCCTTTTGGCGGATTGTTCAAAGTTCGTTAAGAGTGACAGGTCTAAATCGTTATTATCCAAGCCATTACTCGTATATAAATTTCCGAGGCTTGCTGACCAGCCATTTTTAAAGTAGTAATCCACAGAAACAGCCCATACCCATACTTCTTTCTCCTCACTTTCTGATCCATAAGGTGAAAAATAACTAACTTCCCCTTTGACACCCACATTTTTAATGGCACCCTCCCAACCAAATCCGGCAGCTATATCCTGTTGGTATTTTGCCAATAAAACCTGTATATCATAATTAATTAAGTGGAAATTATATTTTAAGGCCAAAGTATTTTCTGACCAATGTTCTGTATAATTTATGGCCGTTTCCAAACTACTATCACCGGACAAATAATATTCCAGCCTAACCGCATCCACACCGGGACGTTCTTCATAATCAAAATCAAAGAAAGAATAAGCGTTGAACAGGTCATTGGGATTCCACGCTAGATTCTTGCCCCAATTAATACGTTGCCTACCCAAATTCACAGACCATTTGTCGGTCACATAAGAAAGATACAATCGGTCGATTTGCGTATGCATCACCAGAGCAGGTTTATCAATAAGAATCCAATCCATATCAATTGGTTGGTTGTTATTATCTAAAATACTTGCATAATTGGATGTTATATTAACCGTATTTCCCCAAAATATCCGGTTTCTAAAAGACAAAGTACTGGAAAAATGATCGTTCCAGTAAGTATCCCAACGCAGTCTTTGATGGATCAAATTATCATTAAGAACGAAATTCAGGTTTTCAAAACTACTGCTATTCATATACTTGACATAGGCCTTAATACTATTTTTTTCCTGCCACCAAGAAGGGGTATCTTCCTGGCCCCACAGGTGTGATAAGGAAATGTAAAAGACTAATATGAGTATTGGATATTTCATCGATGGTGAACTAAGTGGGTGCTTAGTAGGTTCTAAGTGGGCACTAAGTAGTTACTAAGTTGTTTGTTTCATTACATCTTTATAAATTAAATATTCAAATTGACACATTATCACATTGACACATTTTCACATTTGCTAATTCGCTAATAATCTCATTTTATCATTATCTCATTCTATCATTCTATCATTGTATCCTTAATAATCCTCCCATCCTCCAGAGTGACCACTCTATGCGCCCTGTCAATAACCCGTTGGTCATGGGTAGAAAAAACAAAGGTCATGCCTTCTTCCTGATTTAGCCTTTCCATGATATCCAGTAAATCTGTTGTTGATTTAGAATCCAGGTTGGCCGTAGGTTCATCAGCTAATACAAATTTAGGTTTGGAAGCCAATGCCCTCGCTACAGCTACTCGTTGCTGTTGACCTCCACTCATCTGATTGGGGCGTTTATCTTTTTGGGCTTCTATGCCCACAGCTTTTAGTAAGGCATTAACACGCTCCTCAATTTCTGACTGAGGTTTTTTTTGAAGCAACATGATAAATCCTATGTTTTCAGCAGCTGTAAATACTGGGATAAGATTGTAGGATTGAAAAACAAACCCGATTTTATTCTTTCTAAAATCAATTAATTTATTATCGGACAAAGCAGTAATATCAATGCCATCAACCAGCATTTCACCTGAGGTTTGCCTGTCTAATCCTCCAATGATATTGAGCAAAGTGGTTTTCCCGGAACCCGAAGGACCTACGATTGCCGTAAATTCACCTTCTTTAATTTCCAGATTGACACCTCTTAAAGCTTCAACAGGTATTTTGTCTGGGTTGTATGTTTTGGTAACTTCTTTTGCAGTAATTAGTGCCATGATATAACACGTTTAGTTATTTACTTTTTTTCCTTTTAATCGTAAAAGCCTCCTTAGTGAAAACTTTGAATTTACGCTTAGACTTCCTCTTATCGCATCTACCGGCCGTAAGCGGATGGCTTTCCAGGCAGGGTAAAGCGAACCTAACAATGCAGTCAAAGTGATTGCAATGACTAATTGCAAATATATTTCCTTCGGAACACTTGTATAAATAATGTTGTCAAAGCCAAACTGGCTCATGCCTTGTTTTGAATAAAAAAACAGATTTAAGCCATTTTTATGATAGTAAATTGTGGTTAAGTAACCAAAAACTAATCCTATCGGAGCAGCTATTAGCGCCAACAATAAGGTTTCAAGAACAATCATAAAAAACACTTTAAACCTGTTCATGCCGACGGCCATCAACATACCAAGTTCCTTAATCCTTTCCAAAACAGCCATCATCATCGTATTGATAATACCAAATACCAATGCCAGCATAAAAATGATCATGTAGATCACACCGGACATCTTTATTTGTTGTTGGAAAAGAGCCAACTCTGGTTGTACTTCTTTATAATTTCTAACCAACAGATCAGGAAATAATTGCTTAATCTTATGTTGAGTAGTATTGATATCATCTATATTATTTATCAGAATGGCTATTTCATGAGCGATATCATTTGTTCCCAATATACGATTAACATCTACTGAACGTACAAATACAACCGATTCATCATAGGGATTGTTGCCCGTATCAAATATACCCACAATCCTAAAGGCGCCCATTGTGATCTCATTCTCCAGGTCCTGAAAAGTGAGTACTACTTTAGATCTAATTTTAACTTTAAGTTTTTCTGCTGTGCGAGCACTGATGATTATTTTATTTTTATCATCCTCTTTTAGATATGCACCCTCTTTCATATACTCGTGTACCCCCGACACCTTTTCCTCCTGTGTGGGATTAACCCCCACTACACTAATGCCTCTACTTGAGTGGCTGGAACTCAACATAGCATTAAATTTTGTTTTAGCGGAAGCTGCTTTGACTTCGCTTATAGTATTAATAAGTTTAACTTTTTTGGTAGCCTCCTCAAGATAGTACTTCACTTCACTATTCTTAATATAATCAGGTTGGTTTATCTTTATATGAGACACTTCATTTTTAATGGCTTTGTCCACATAACTTTCGATCATACCATTGACCATTCCCACTAAAAAAATGATAGACCATATCCCCACAATAACAGCCCCCATCACTACAAAACTCCGGGTCTTGTTTCGCCAAATATTCCGCCAAGCGATCTTAAGTAACATATTATTGGTTAAAAAAGTTAATTAGTTAAAAGTTATTGGTTAATAGGGTTGCCAACTGCTACTGTCTACTGCTTACTCTTGTATTCTTTGTTTTGGTTTTTGTTATTTGATATTTGTAAATTATATTTTATTCTCTCATTGCTTTAACCGGTTTTAATCTATAAATTATCCAGATAGCGTAGGTGGCTAATATCGAGCTTATTAAAAACACTAAAAGCGCTTGGGAGTAGAATAGTTGCCCCTCTAAAACAGTTGGAAAAATGGGATCAAATCCCCATTTTTCGTAGGTGCTTGACATGTCCTCACCATACTTTGAAAAATCGATTGGGTTTCTGTTAAAATGGATAATCAAGGGCAAAGCACCAAGCATACCGATCAACGCGCCGATTAAGGCCATACTGATGATCTCCAACCAGGTAGTTAAAGCCAATTTTGCCCGGCTCATGCCCACAGATAATAAAACACCAAATTCATAGGAGCGTTCTTTGGTCATCATCAAAATGGTACCAAATATCCCGAAAGAAATGATTAAATACAAGACAAATAAAAATATATAATTACCAGCAGCATCAGCTTTTTGTGCTTCCACTAGATCAGGAATTAAAGATTTCCAATCCATGATCTCATAGGTCTCCGTATCTAGTGTATTTTTCAGTACCTGTATAACCTCCGTTAAGTCATCACGATTCTCCAAATTAACAGCAAGAGAAGTCAATCGGTTTTCTGCACCTAATAAAGACTGTGCTTCTACTAAGGGCAAATACACCATAGATTTATTAAGATCAGGGGAGGCAAAACGGACAAATCCTTTAATAGGATATTTACCAGCTGCCTGAATTCCGTGATATCCTTGCGTCATTACAATCAATGTATCACCCAATTGTACTTTCAATAAGTCTTTGACACCTTCTGCCACCAGCAAAGCTTTTTCATTTTTAGTAAAATAGAGCCCTTCTGTTAATTTTTCATCAAGCTTAGTCATGGCTTTTTCCGATTCCGGATCCGTACCTATGATCATAGTCGCATTAGTATGCTCTCCGGAACTTAGCAAACTAAAAGTTTCTAACCTGGGGACCAGAGAATGAATACCATCTACTTGATCTGGAAGATTTTGCAAAGCTTCAGTATATTCCATAGACTCATCTATGGTACGGTCATCCCAATAGCCTTTTTGGTGAATTTGGGCATAGCCATAATAATAATTGACGATATTGTCTAACATGCGCACCCAGGCCCCTTTTTGAAAAGAATTCATAAAGATTGAAAACAAGACCGCAAAAAAGATAGAAGCCATTGTAATGAAGCTTCTACGTTTATTTCGCCATATATTTCGCCAAGCAAGCTTGAATAACATGTTGATTAGTAATTAGTCGTTGGTCGTTAGTCGTTAGTCGTTAGTCGTTAGTGGTTAGTCTTTGGATTTGTGATTTGTGATTTGGAATTTGTTATTTGTTATTTAATCCGTTTCATGTAATTGGTTGTAAAATACACATCAGGAATGGTAATGTTAAAAACCAATACATCATAAGTTAAGACTGTTTCTTGCCCTTCTTTTTCAATTGGGATTACCCTGTATTTAGAAGGTAATTTATTCCCATCAAAGGTCTTAACGTCACTACCTATCATCTGGTTGACCAAATAATCATCTTCATCATAATAATCGGTTTGCATCATCATGTAGTCAGCTTTATCGATCCAAATAACTACTTTTCCCCATACTACGGCCGCATCTTCTTTAGGTGTCAGTTCAATTTTCCAGCAAGTCAAACCTTCTTTCTTTTCATCCGCTAACATCTTATGTGTATAATCATCCGCAATTGAGGACTGTTTGACCAAATCATCGTTGGTTAAATCTGTACCCATCCAGTTTTGCAACATCATAGAAGGCGGAAACTTTATGGAGCGGTTTATACTGGGCATATAGTTCCACACTTCCTTTTCGCGCATCAAAAAAACAGTCCCTTTCTCTTTGGCAGGAGCCGTAATAACCGATACTGAATAATCATCTCCTTTAGTCCAGCCTTTCATTTTCATCTGTTTACTCCATTTGGGCCTAATGATGTCAATCGTCATTTCCGAATAAGAGGTTTTTCCCCTGAATTTTTGGTCAGCTCTTCTGATGATCTCATCGGCGGTTTGAGCAAATACTATAGGTGTTAAAAACAAGCTGATTAAAGCTAAAAAGAAAATTCTTTTCATCCGTTTGTATTTATGTTTCAATTATATAACAGATGCAATAAGCGTTTAATCATTATTGATTGGTTTAATGCTTAATTGCATGGCTACTACTTTATGTTAAAATTATAATCTATTCAAATTGAATAGATCAAAAAACACGCCAGCCAATATTTGAAACATTAAAAATACTGATAGTTATTAAATTAAACTAAAATAAAAGCAAAAAAATTATAATACCTGAAGGCGTTCTTTCAATACTTTGATCTTAGCTATTGCATCAGCCTCTTTTTTACGCTCGCTGGAAACTACCGTTTCCGGGGCATTATTAACAAACCCCTGATTGGATAACTTTTTTTGAACTGATTTTAAGAATCCTTCCATATAATGGAGCTCTTCAGTCATCTTAGCACGTTCGGCTTCTACGTCAATATTTGTGTCTAACGGGATAAAGTATTCATTAGATTTTACCCGAAAACTTACGGTTTGAGGTACTTTTTCTGATACGTATTCTAAGTTCGAAATATTTCCCATTTTACAAATGACTGCATCAAAATCAGCAGTAAAGGATTCATTGTTCATCACCGAACAAGCAATTTCATCTTTAAAAGGAATATTGTGTTCTTTTCTAGCCGCACGTAATCCGGAGATAACCTCTTTGACTATCTCAAAGCTTTTTATCAACTGATTGTCATAATCTTGCTGCTCAGGATACTGAGATACAATCAATGCTTCTTCAGCTTTTCTATCCTCTATTTTTTGCCAAATCTCTTCGGTAATGAAAGGCATAAAGGGGTGTAACAGTTTCATATTGTTTTCAAAAAAACGGATACTAGCTTCCTTGGTTACTTTATCCATTTTTTCCCCATAAACAGGTTTTACCATCTCCAAATACCAAGATGAATAGTCATCCCAAAGCAATTTATAAATCCGCATCAATGCTTCACTAAGACGATAATCTTTGAAGGAATTTTCAACTTCAGCAAAGGCTTGTTGATATAAATTTTCATACCATTTAACAGCCATTTTTGCGGCTTCCGGCTGGTTTAATTTTTCGTCTACTTCCCAAGAAGAAACCAATCGGTAACCATTCCAAATTTTATTGGCAAATGCTTTACCCTGATGAATTAACTCTTCCTCATACAACAGATCATTACCTGCAGCTGAAGACAACAGCAAACCACAACGTACCCCATCGGCTCCGTGCTCTTTCATTAATTCCAATGGGTCGGGTGAATTACCTAATTGTTTTGACATCTTTCTTCTTAAATGGTCTCTCACAATACCGGTAAAATACACATTGGAAAAAGGTTTTTCACCACGGAATTTATAACCGGCAAAGATCATACGTGCTACCCAAAAGAAAATAATATCGGGAGCTGTTACTAAATCTTTTGTCGGATAATAATAAGTAATGTCCTTATTATCAGGATATCTAATGCCATCGAAAACGGAAATAGGCCATAACCAAGATGAAAACCAGGTATCAAGAGCATCATTATCTTGTTTTAAGTCATCTATAGAAAAAGACTTCTTGACTCCACCTGCTTTGTCGGCAGGCAGGGTCGAAGTGTCAGCTACTTTTTGTTTAGCCAATTCAAAGGCTTCCTCTTTAGTTTCAGCTACCACAAAATCCTGAATGCCATCACCGTAATAAAAGGCAGGGATTTGATGTCCCCACCACAATTGTCGTGAAATATTCCAATCCTTGATATTTTCTAACCAATGTTTATAGGTACTGATGTAATGTTTAGGGAAAAACGAAACTTCACCATTCTCAACAGCTTCAATGGCCGGTTTCACCATCTCCTCCATTTTTAGAAACCACTGTACAGAAACTTTGGGTTCTATCACCGCTTTGGTGCGTTCGGATATCCCTACTTTATTAGTATAATCTTCTACTTTGTTTAAATATTTTTTCTCTTCTAACTCTTTAACGATTTTTGTTCGAACTTCAAATCGATCCATCCCTTCATAGTGTAAACCATAAGAATTTAAAGTAGCATCATCGTTGAATATATCAATGACGTCCAATTGGTGCTTCTCACCTATTTCTTTATCGTTAGGATCGTGTGCAGGGGTAATTTTTAAGCAACCTGTACCAAACTCCATATCGACATATTCATCAAATATTATGGGAATCACTCTTTCCGCAATCGGCACAACTACATTTTTACCTTTTAAAGATAGAAATCTGTCATCATTTGGATTTACACATAATGCGGTATCACCCAAGATAGTTTCGGGTCTAGTCGTTGCAATGGTCACAAATTCATCTGAATTTTCAATCAGGTAATTGATATAATACAATTTCCCGTTTTTTTCCACATATTCAACTTCCTCATCACTTAAAGTTGTTTTGGCTTCGGGATCCCAGTTGACCATTCTGTAACCTCTGTAAATCAAACCTTCATTGTATAAGTCAACAAAAACCTTGATTACAGACTCACTCAAATCAGCATCCATGGTAAACTTCGTACGATCCCAATCACAGGAAGCACCTAACTTCTTTAACTGCTCTAAAATAATCCCGCCGTGTTTATGTGTCCATTCCCAGGCATGCTCCAAAAATTCACTTCTTGTTAACTCCGACTTTTTAATACCTTCATTAGCCAGCTTAGCCACCACTTTAGCCTCTGTTGCTATAGAAGCATGATCAGTCCCCGGCACCCAACAGGCATTGTAACCTTTGAGCCTAGCTCGCCTGATCAATACGTCCTGAATAGTATTGTTGAGCATATGCCCCATGTGTAACACACCGGTTACATTGGGTGGTGGTATTACGATCGTGTAAGGGTCTCTATCGTCGGGAACTGAATGAAAATAGCCGTTTTTCATCCAGTAATCATACCATTTATTCTCTATGTCGACATGATTGTACTTCATCTTTAATGCGGAATTAGTTGGACAAATATCCTCTAAACTGGCTTTCAAGCACTTATTCTAGCAGCTTTTAAAGGCTATGGTATAGTTTTTGAAATACACAGTTGACAAAAATACAATAATAAAGTAACTAGAAAAACCATTAAAAATCTTTTATTAAAGAAATAAATAGCTAATTTTACCAAAATTTTTAATTATGAGACGACTAATATTTTTAAGTTTTTTGCTAACTTTTATAGGTTTTAATTTTTATGCACAAGAAACAGAAACCATGGAACTCACCAGTATTGAATTTGACACTTACAGTATAGACTATGGCGTCATTGAAAAAGGTTCTGATGGGACTAAAGAGTTTAAATTCACTAATACAGGTGACAAACCTCTTAAAATCACCAGTGTTAAGTCTTCTTGTGGATGTACCATCCCTACTTATCCAAAGCAAAACATCATGCCAGGAGAGTCTGCTTCTGTTACAGTAAAATATAATACCAACCGCCCCGGTAGGTTTAGTAAATCTGTTTCTATCTTTACCAATACTGATCCAGAAAGAAGTGTTTTACGTATCAAAGGTGAAGTGGTAGATGCTAATCTTCCCGGCGGTACCATCAAAAAAGAAAAAAATATGATGGAGATGTAAAACCTCTCAACACATTATACACACTAAAGACCGAAAAAATTCGGTCTTTTTTTGTCTATCAAGTTTTTTTTTCGCTAATTATACCAATTCCACTAATAACTGCTACTTTCTACTTTTAACTTTTAACTTTCAACTTTTAACTTAATTAGCCTAATCTGTGTAAATTCTTGAAAGTAATTCCTAACTATTTTGATTTAATATTCTAATTATTTTTTTACTTTTTCATAGTTTATATAAGGTACATTTTATAAATTCGCTCTTTTATAAAAACACCTATTATTTATGTCTACAAAAAGAAAGGTTCTCATCATAGGAGCCGGGCGTTCTGCCTCCTCCTTGATCAAATATCTATCAGATAAATCCACTAAAGAAAACCTACAAATCATACTTGCCGATATTGACCTGGAAGCCGCTCAAAAATTAGCCGGCGATCTCCAAAATATCAAAATTGAAATTTTTGACATTTTCGAAGAAAGTAAGAGAAGTAAACTAATTAAGGACTCCGATTTGGTCATTTCGATGTTGCCTGCACGATTCCACATGGAAGTAGCAAAGGATTGCTTGAAATATGGGAAACATATGGTCACCGCTTCTTATATTTCGCCGGAACTAAAAGCCCTTGATGATGAAGTTAAAGCCAAAGGTTTGGTCTGGATGAATGAAATAGGTTTAGACCCGGGTATTGACCATATGAGCGCTATGCAAGTTTTAGATAGAATAAGAGATAAAGGGGGTAAGATGTTACTTTTCGAATCATTTACCGGAGGTTTGGTAGCCCCGGAAAGTGATACTAATAAATGGAATTATAAGTTTACATGGAATCCCCGAAATGTTGTCGTGGCCGGTCAAGGTGGTGTAGCCAAATTCATACAAGAAGGAAAGTACAAGTATATCCCCTATCAAAAACTCTTTAGACGAAGTGAAATTTTAAAAATCGGTGAATACGGAAATTTTGAGGCTTATGCCAACCGAGATTCACTCAAATACCGCGAAGCTTATGGATTGAAAAATGTCTTAACCTTATATAGAGGTACTATCAGAAGGATTGGATTTTCCAGAGCTTGGAATATCTTTGTGCAACTTGGCATGACCGATGATTCTTATGAAATGGAAAACACTGAAGAAATGAGCTATCGTGAGTTTACTAATTCCTTCTTACCTTATCGTCCACACGACACAGTAGAATTGAAACTACGCAATTACTTACATATAGAACAGGATGATATTTTATGGGAAAAAATTACAGAGCTAGAACTTTGTAATCCCCATAAAAAAATTGGCCTTAAAAATGCTACTCCTGCACAAGCTTTACAAAAAATCTTGATGGATAAATGGATGTTACAGCCTGAAGATAAAGACATGATCGTAATGTTACACATATTTGGCTACGAACTCAATGGGGAGAAAAAGCAAATCGAAAGCCACATGGTTGTCATAGGTGATGATCAAAAATATACGGCTATGGCCAAAACAGTTGGTTTACCGGTAGCTATTGTCAGCTTGAAAATTCTTAACAAAGAAATCACTACACCGGGTGTACAAATCCCTATCAAAAAGGAAGTGTACGAGCCTATTCTGGAAGAACTTAGTAAATATGGCATTCTATTTAAAGAAGAAAGAACCAAATATCTGGGATATAATCCGGATTTGTTGTGGGGATGAAATAAAAATTTAGAAGTAAGAATTTAGAATAGGGTAAAACTATGCTCATTCTTTTTATTTGACTGAGCTGCTTTCTAAAAATCCAAATACTCAATTTCCATAGGCACTTCTATATCCTTTAAAAGCAATTTTAAAATATTGCTATCCGTATTAGAATATAAAAAATGTCTTCCTGGTTGGTTGGAATTATTTAATAGCATATGCTCTGACAACAACTTTTTAGTCTGTCTTGCTACTGCCTCACCTGAGTCGATGATTTTGACGTAATCCGGCAAAAGCTTTTTAAGCTGCGTAACCAAATAAGGATAATGTGTACAGCCCAGTATTAAGTAATCGATATGGGCTTCGAGCATAGGTTGGAGGTATTTTTTAAGCAGTTCAGTAGTTTTCGGGCTATCCATTTTATGTTGCTCAACAAGCGGCACTAATCCCTCCCCTACCTGTTCCACCACTTTGATATCACGGGCAAACTTTCCTTTGGTTTCATCAAAGAGCTCACTAGATAATGTACCTTGAGTAGCAAGTACTCCTACAGCATTGTGTTTTGTATATAGGGCAGCGGGTTTTATAGCCGGCTCAATCCCTACAAAGGGAACATCATATTTTTGACGCAAGTGTTTAATTGCATTAGTGGTAGCTGTATTACAGGCTACCACAATGAGCTTAGCGTTGTTTTCTAATAACCACTCTGTATTTTTCTCACTTAGGGCTATGATCTCCTCCTTACTTTTTTGTCCGTAGGGAGCATTTCTACTATCTGCTAAATAAAGGGTATTCTCATTGGGCATTAATAAAATAATATCTTTCCAAATGCTGGTTCCGCCAACACCGGAATCAAAAATACCTATGGGATTATTCTTTTGATTCATCAAGAATTATATCAAAAATTAGATTTGTGATTTATTAAAAAATATTATTAATCATCAATCCCCCTAACCCCCTTTTCTAAGGGGGAAAGTTTATAAATCAATCCCTCTTATTCCTCCTTTTGGAAGGGGAAGAATTTCAACATTCAATCCTCCAACCTCATTTTCAAGTTAGAACAAAAAAAACCGCACTGTAAAAGTACGGTTTTCATGGATTATTTGTTGTTTTTTAGATGCCTAATTTGGCTTTTACGTCGGGTAGCAGGTCTTTCCCTTTGGCTACAACCAACATATTGACATTGAGCACATAGTCAAAACCTTGTGCAGCTGCGACATCATCAATAGCTTTTTGGGCTTTTTCTAAAATAGGTTTTAAGCCTTCCTGCTCTTGCTTTTGCAAATCTTTTACAGCTTCAGCTTTGAATTGCTCAATTTTTTGAGCATCTGTTTGTACCTCTTTAGTACGCTCAGTATTCGTGGCTTCTGTTTGAGATTCAAATTCGGCATTGTATTTTTCAAACTTTGCTTTCAATTGATTCTCTTTCGCTTTTACTTCATCATCATAAGTTTTACCCAATTTTTCCAATTTTGCTTGTAAAGCTTTCGTTTCGGGCATGGCAGCAATTAACTCTTCCGTGTTAATATGCGCCACTTTAGTTTGTGCTTGAACAGCACTAGCACCAACAAATAAAACTAAAGTAAGTAAGATCGATTTAATTACATTCATATTGATTATCATTTTTAATTATTGTTATTTTCAGGTTCATTTTCTTCCGGGTTTTCTTCCGGTATATTGTTGTTATTATTAATTGCTTTCCTCTTCTCTTCTATGGCTTTGCGCGTTTCTTCTCTTTTTTTGATACGTTCCATGCGGGCTTTTTCTATCGCTTCCAATCGCTCTTTTCGAGCTTTCTCTCTGGCTTCTTTTTGAGCCTCAATCCTTTGTTGCATCTCTGTTTTGGGATCTACTACAGGTGTCGCTTCTTCCTCAGAATTATCAGGAGTTTCTTTTGTATTTTCTTCTGCTGAATTTTTTTCTTCCGTACTTTTCACTTCAGGTTCTTCAGCAGGAATATTCTCCATAGTCTTATCCTCTTCCTGTGTTTCTTCTTCAGTCTGAGGATTTTGCTTTTCTTTTATTTGCTCTTCTATAGCTTCACGAGCTTTTTGACGTTCTTCAATTTTTCTTTGTCGCTCTTCTTCAATTTCTTTTTTACGTTCTTCACGTTGTTTTAGTCTTTCCTCTTTTTGTTGGGCAATTCGTTGTTGAAGTTCTTCTCTCTTAGTAGCCCTTTCAGCTAATTTCTTTTCTAACTCGGGGTTACCTTCTTGCGCTTTATTTTGTTTTTCAGCAATTTCTTCTTGCTTTTTCTTTCTCTTCTCTTTAATTTCTTTTTGCTTTTCAGTCCTAACTATACTTCTTACCACACGGTCGCTAATGTCAAAGCGCTCATTACTATACAGCATGATCAAATCACTGGATTTGTCCAATATAAAATCATACTTATTCTGCTTAGCGATATCCTGAATAGCATTGTATACTTTATCCTGTACGGGTTTAACAAACTGTTTACGCAATCTGTATAAATCACCTTGTACACCAAAATACATCTCCTGAGTCCTGTACAATTCCTCTTTACGAACTGCTATGTCTTCTTCTCGTTCCAATATCAGGTCATTTGTTAGTAAGGCTCTTTCATGATCTAAATTGGTTTGTAAAACTTGAATTTCGTTTTGCATTTTAGAAATTTTATCTTGCCATCTCTTCACTTTTACATCCAGTTGAGTCATGGCATCCTGATATTCCGGAACATTCTCCAAAATATATTCCATATCTATATAAGCTATCTTTTGAGGCTTCTGTGCAAAGACTGTAATTACAGTCAATAAACTTAGGACGAGAATGCTATAAAAATTTCTTTTCATGATTACGTAATTAGGTTAGAAAAAACTGTGCCAGATTTTTTATTATTGCGACAAATATACTACTTCTTATGTTAAAATTGTTGACCAATGATAAAATGGGTTTGCCATCCTGATTTTTCAGTCGCTCCGGGTAAGGTATCAAACCCATGTGCGAAATCTATCCCCAACAAACCAAAGGCAGGCATAAAAATACGCAAACCTGCACCAGCCGAACGATATAAATCAAACGGATTATATTCTTTAAAATTGTAAGTAGCATTACCTGCTTCTAAAAATCCCATAACATAAATGGAAGCCGCTGGTTTTAAAGTAATAGGATATCTTGCCTCCAATGAATATTTATTATAAATCACAGCGGGATCGTTATAACTGGCGATACTACCGTTTTCATATCCTCTCAAACCTATGGTTTCACTACCGTCATAGCGATACTGGGCTAAACCATCACCTCCTAATACATAACCTTCGAATGGGGAATAGCCAAGGTCTTTGTTATAATAGCCTAAAAATCCAAATTCGGCATTAGCTCGTAAAGTCAACTTCTCCCAGATGGGTGTGTACCAATTTGATTTAAAGGTAGTCTTGTAATATTCCAACCATTTGTACTTCTCCTGGTCTGTCATACTGGTATAATCTTTTCCATTAAGTAATGAAAAGGGTGGTGTTAGTTTTAAGCCTAAACTAACTTCTGATCCCTGAGTAGGAAATATAGGGTTAGGACCTGAGGAATTTCTTGATAAAGAAATACTATATGATACATTATTAGCAGAACCATCATCATAACTTAAACTGGTGATAATACCATAATTATCCATATCATATCTTTGATAACTCACACTTTGTGAAAGTGTAAAGTAATCATCAGGCCAATTCAATCGTTGCCCCAATCCCAATGAAGCACCCCATATACTTAATTTTCTACTGTTATCGACGGTATAGGTGTAATAATCATATCCTTTAATACGTGAATTGTATAAAGACATGGATAAAGATTTGGGTTTTTTACCTCCTAACCAAGGTTCCATAAATGAAAAACTATAAGTGCTATAGATCCTACTTTTCTGCAGACGAAGTGAAAGTGTTTGTCCATCACCTCTTGGCAATGGTTTGTAGGCATCCTTGTTGAATAAATCTTTGATGGCAAAATTGTTGAATGATAGCCCCAGCGTTCCTATAAATGATCTATTTCCATAGCCTCCCTGAAGTTCTATTTGACTGGAACCTTTTTCGGCTACAGCGTAATCTATATCTACGGTCTTATCAATATAATTTGGCTTAACATCCGGAACAATATTTTCAGGGTCAAAGAATCCTAATTGACTGATCTCACGTACCGAACGGATAATATCTTCTTTACTAAACAGATTTCCCGGTTTGGTACGTAACTCTCTATAAATTACATGATCATTGGTAGTTGTATTACCAGAAACAGCAACATTACGAATAGTGGCCTGTTCATCTTCAGAGATTCTAATCTCTACATTAATGGTATCATTGACCACTCTGGTTTCTACCGGCAGAACACTAGCAAATAGGTAACCTGAGTTAAGGTAAAGTGATTGAATATCTTCAGAATCTGGAGTGCCATCTCCACTAACACGTTCTTTTAAGACTTTAGAGTTATACACATCACCTTTTTCTAACCTTAAAAATTTGTTTAATTGCCTATCAGAATAAGCAGCATTACCGATAAAATCAATATTTCCAAAATAATATCTGTTACCTTCATCAATTTCAACATTTATGTTTAAGGTATTATCATCATTCCATTTTATATCTTGATGGGTAATAATTGCATCTCTATAGCCATGTTCACTATAAACATCCAATACATTTTGTAGGTCCTCTTTATAAATTTCATCAATATACTTAGATCGTTTCCAAAATCTACCAAAGAATTTTTGCTTGGTTTTTTTCATTTTTTTACGCAACTTCTTATCAGAGAATTTTTCGTTGCCTTCAAAATTGATCATGTTTATTTTGACTCTATCTCCTTTGTCAATAAACACATTCATATCAACTACATTAGGCTTCTCAGAATCACGGACATCAATATTTACTTTGGTATTATAGAATCCTTCTTCTTTATATTTATCTTTCAAAAAGTTTTTAGTAGTTACAATCAAATTATCAGTAACCATATCACCTTTTTTAATTTTTATTTCATCAGCAAGGCTTTTAGACTTAGCCTTTCCTAAATTTGAAAAGACAATTTTATCAAGTTGTGGCAATTCTTCTACTTCAAACTCCAGGTAAACCGTTTCATCGTCTTTGGCGATAAGATAAACATCAACCTTACTGAATTGGTCTGTTTCATAGAGTTTTTTGATAGCACTTGTCAGCTTATCACCGGGCAAACGTATAGGGGTTCCTTTAAGTAATCCTGAGTGAATTTTGACCGTTTGTTCACTAAACCTTTGCAATCCTTTCACCGTAATATCACCCAAGATATATTCTTTACCCTTTTCAAAAGAAAGGCTGTCAATAGTTTGGATGGGGGTTTCTTCTTGAGCATTTATAAGTGGGATAATTAACAGAAATAAAAAAGTAAATAAAAATAATTTGCTGTTTTTCATACTAAAGAATTTGTTCGCTTGTTTGTCCATATCTTCTTTCTCTTTTTTGATAGGTGGCTATGGCTTCATAAAAATCATTTTTAGAAAAGTCAGGCCATAAAGTATCCGTAAAATAAAGTTCGGCATAAGCTATTTGCCAAAGTAAAAAATTACTAATACGTTGTTCACCACTCGTTCTTATCAAAAAATCTACGTCAGGCAAAGAAAAGGTATATAAATGATTATTGATGGTATTTTTGTCAATATTTTCTATAGAAAGTTCATTATTAACAACTTTTTTAGAAATACATTGAACTGCTCGCACAATTTCGGCTTGTGAACTATAACTCAAAGCGAGATTCAGGATCATTCTGTCGTTTTGGGCAGTAGCTTCAATGACTTCCTGCAATTCTTTTTGTGCTTTTGAAGGTAAGTTTTCCAGGTCTCCTATTGCACGGAGTTGAATATTATTTTTTTGTAAGCTACTAAATTCATTACGTAAAGAACTGGCCAATAAGCTCATTAGCGTTTCCACCTCTTTTCTAGGGCGCTTCCAGTTTTCTGAAGAAAAAGCATACAGTGTCAATACCTTCACCCCAATTTCTGCAGCTGCTTCTATAGTTTGCCTTACAGCTTTGACACCATTCCTATGGCCAAATACACGCATTTTTCCTTTTTTCTTAGCCCAACGCCCGTTACCATCCATGATAACGGCTACGTGGTTAGGAATATTCGATGATAATTCGGGTAAAGATTGATCCATAAACTGTAAATATTTAAAACCTTGGGGCAAAACAGGGCGGCCTACCAAAAGAATAAGTCAATGCGACACCGGTAAAGAAATACCAATCTTTTGAAGTGGGATCACCAAAATTTTCTCCTAAATAAGACTTCTTTTCGATATCATCAGTAAAAGCATAATGCACCCTTAATTCAGAAGCAAACCCCAGACGATCTGTTATTCTTGACTTATAACCCAATCCAAAAGGGACAAGACTGGCGATAGTTTTTTCATATTTAGCTTGTCCATCTTCAAATTTTTTAAACACATCCCATTGGGCTATAGCATAAGAAATAAACAAATAGGGAGTTTGTCCCATATCTCTTCTCAACACATCATAGTCAAAGAAATTAAATTCCATTCCTACAGATGCTTGTCTAACTATATTTTCAAAAGCATAGTCCCTTTCATTTCTAACCTTATTAAAAGCTCGGGAATCTGCATCACTAAGCGGAATATAACTCAAAGACAACCTGGCTGAAAGTCTGGTGTTAAAATTTCGTTTGTATGTAATTCCTCCACCTATTTTATTAGGAAAAATATACAACTCATTGCCTATATCACCACTGTAATTTGTCCCGGCTGCATAAAAGCCTATTTCGTTTAATAATTGCGCTGGGGAAACGATATAAACAAAAAAGCTAAACGCTACTATTATTATTTTCTTCATTCTCATTTTTAGTGCGCACAAATGTATTGATTTCTTTTTAGAAAGCACACGCAGTATTAAAGTACGCTAAATTATTAGACCTTATCATTTTATAAACTAAAAAACAGCCTGCTTATTGTCTTTTGTAATCTTGGAAATGAAAATATTTTATTGGGAATTATGCACAGTTAATTGTATGTTTGTAAACTTTATAAAAACACCATAGATGCTTGATAAATTACAGATCGTAAGACAAAGATTTGATGAAGTAAAAGACCTAATCGTACAACCCGACATCATATCGGATCAAAAACGGTATATTCAAATAAACAAGGAATACAAAGACTTGTCTAAAGTAATAGAACAAGCAGACAATTATGAAACATTGTTAAATCGAATTGAAGAAGCCAAAGAACTACTTAAAACCGAACAAGACCCTGAAATGATTGAGATGGCCAAGATGGAACTAGCTGATGCTGAGGAGGCTATACCTGTCTTGGAAGAAAAGATCAAATTTATGTTGATACCTCAAGACCCGGAAGATGCTAAAGATGTGATGATGGAAATACGTGCCGGAACAGGTGGTGACGAAGCCAGTATTTTTGCAGGTGACCTTTACAGAATGTATACCAAATTCTGCTCTTCTCAAGGATGGAAAACCGAAGTAGTAGACATGAATGAAGGTACTTCAGGAGGATTTAAAGAAATCATTTTTAGTGTATCGGGGCAGGAAGTTTACGGATTGATGAAATTCGAATCCGGAGTACATCGCGTACAACGTGTACCGCAGACTGAAACCCAGGGAAGAGTCCATACTTCGGCAGCAACTGTCATGGTGATTCCGGAAGCAGAAGAGTTTGAGATAGCAATAGACCCTTCAGATGTGAGAATAGATTATTTCTGTTCCTCAGGCCCCGGCGGGCAATCTGTGAATACCACCTATTCGGCAGTAAGACTTACCCATGAACCTACAGGAATTGTAGCCCAATGCCAGGATCAAAAATCACAACACAAGAATAAAGAAAAAGCTTTCAAAGTTCTGCGGTCCAGACTTTACGAAAGAGAACTGGCCAAAAAACAAGAAGAAGACGCTGCCAAACGTAAAACGATGGTTTCCAGTGGTGACCGTTCTGCAAAGATCAGAACTTATAATTACCCACAAGGTCGTGTTACAGAACACCGTATCAACTTGACATTGTACGATTTAGACAATATCATGAATGGAGATATCCTCAAAATTATCGAAGAACTCAGGCTGGCAGAGAATACCGAAAAGCTTAAAGAACTTGGAGAAAGTATTTAAACAACACTTATCAAAAAATAATGATGACCAAAACCATCAAATCAGCACTCATCTCCGTTTTTCATAAAGAGGGTATTGAGCAACTGGTCAAACTTTTGAATGAACATAACTGTGAAATCATTTCTACCGGAGGTACTGCCGATTATATAAAAAAACTAGGGATTCCGGTAACTGAAGTTGCTGATATCACTTCCTACCCCTCAATTTTAGCCGGACGTGTAAAAACTTTACATCCTAAAATATTCGGTGGTATTTTAAACAGAGATACATTAGATTCCGACCAACATGATGTAGCTACATATAAAATACCCAATATTGATCTGGTTATCGTAGACCTCTATCCTTTTGAGGAAACACTCAAAGCTGAAAGTTCACATAAAGAAATCATCGAAAAAATTGACATCGGTGGTATTTCATTAATACGTGCTGCCGCCAAAAACTATCAAGACGTATTTTGTGTATCTCATAGGGAACAATACCAAAAAGTATTTGAAATACTCAAAGGCAATAAACTAAAAACTGACTTAGAAACCCGACGACACTTTGCCGCAGCAGCCTTTGCTGTTTCCAGTCATTACGATACCCATATATACCAATATTTAAATACAGGTAATGAAGTAATGTTTAGAGAAAGTTTTACAAAAAGTAAAAGCTTACGCTATGGTGAAAACCCTCACCAAAAGGGATATTTCTTCGGCGATTTTGAGGATATTTTTGAACAATTACATGGTAAGAGCATTTCTTACAACAACCTTTTAGATATTGATGCGGCGGTTAAATTGATACAAGAGTTTTCAAATGATATACCCACCTTTGCTATTTTGAAACACAACAATGCCTGTGGCGTAGCGCAAAGAAACCATTTGGTTGATGCTTATAAAGATGCCTTGGCTGGTGACCCGGTTTCAGCTTTTGGAGGTATATTGATCTCCAACACAGAAATAGATAAAGGTACCGCTATTGAAATCAATAAGTTATTTTGTGAAGTAGTCATTGCCCCAAAATTTAATAAGGAAGCCTTGGCAATTTTAAAGAGTAAAAAGAATAGAATTTTATTAATACAAAAGAAAAGCATTGACAATCAGTATATTTACAGAAAAGCCCTTAATGGCGTATTGTATCAAGAGGGGGATTTCATCACAGACAATATAGGTATTCTAAATACAGTTACCAAGAAAAAAGCCTCTGATGCGCAAATTGAAGACCTGCTCTTTGCTTCAAAAATAAGTAAACATACACGTTCCAACACGATTGTATTAGTGAAAAATAAACAATTGATTGCCAGTGGAATAGGTCAAACATCCAGGGTAGATGCTTTAGAGCAAGCCATCACAAAAGCAAAGCATTTTTCATTTGAGCTTAGAGGAGCTGTACTGGCCAGTGATGCCTTTTTCCCATTTCCGGATATTGTGGAAATAGCACACAAAGCAGGTATTAACACGATTATTCAACCGGGAGGTTCTATACGTGATAACTTATCTATTGAATATTGTGATGCCAATGATATGAGCATGATTTTTACGGGGATACGTCATTTTAAACATTAATTTTCAATAACTTATTAAAAGCATAACTATATTTTATGTAAATTTGCAAACTTATTTTCTGAGTCCAAAATAATATTATAAAATGGGATTTTTTGATTTTTTAACTGAAGACATCGCAATTGATCTAGGAACTGCCAACACGCTCATAATTCATGATGGAAAAGTGGTCGTTGACAGTCCATCCATAGTTGCGAGAAATAGAACTACCGGAAAAATCACCGCTATTGGCAAAGAAGCCAGTATGATGCAAGGCAAAACCCATGAAAATATCAGAACTATTTGGCCACTAAAGGACGGGGTAATTGCCGATTTTGATGCTTCGGAACAGATGATTAGGGAGTTTATAAAAAAGATTCCTTCTATTAAGAAAAAATTGATCAGTCCTTCCCTGCGTATGGTTATCTGCATTCCTTCCGGGATCACAGAAGTGGAAAAAAGAGCTGTATACAATTCTGCCGAAAAAATGAAAGGTAAAGAAGTGTATTTGATACACGAACCCATGGCCGCCGCTGTAGGTATTGGCGTTGACATCATGAAACCTAAAGGAAACATGATTATTGATATAGGTGGGGGTACCACCGAAATTGCTGTGATTGCTTTAGGTGGTATTGTCGTAGATAAATCCATAAAAGTAGCCGGTAACGTATTCAATAATGATATTGCCTATTATTTAAGAACACAACACAACCTGTATGTAGGTGAAAGAAGCGCCGAAATGATCAAAATTCAAGTAGGCGCAGCTACCGATGACTTGGAAAATCCACCCGAAGACATGTATATTCAAGGTAGAGACCTGTTAAGTGGGAAACCTAAACAAATTCAAATTTCGTATCGTGAAGTTGCCAAAGCAATTGACAAATCTATCATACGAATAGAAGACGCCGTTATGGAAACCCTATCAAAAACACCTCCGGAATTGGCTGCTGACATATACAATACCGGTATTTACCTGGCAGGTGGGGGTTCTATGTTACGTGGTTTAGATAAACGTCTTTCTCGAAAAACGGACCTACCCGTTTATGTAGCTGAAGATCCTCTAAGAGCTGTAGTACGTGGTACGGGTATCGTTCTCAAAGACCTGGAACAGTATAAAGGTATCTTAGTTGAGTAAAAGCTTAATACTTGTGATTTAATTGAAACTAACAAAACTCCATGTGGAAGATATATAAATTTTTCTCTAACAACAAAAAGGGATTGTTATTTATCTTATTGGAAAGTATTGCGTTAGTTTTTATCATACAAACCCATAATTTTCACCAGGGAAGTTTTATCAATTCAGCCAATGCTATCAGTGGTTCCATTTTAAAAAAGACCCATAATTTATCCAGTTATTTGTCGCTAGAAAAGCAAAATAAAGACCTGGTAAAAGAAAACGAAAGCCTTAAAAATTTGTTGAGCGCCCAAACTTATAAGCCGATTACAGCATCTCCTATTGACTCTCTGTTTAAATATGAATATATAGCAGCTCAAGTAATCAGTAATCCATATACCGGCTTAAATAACATACTAACTTTAGACAAGGGAAAAAACAATGGTATCAAAACAGATATGGGTGTAGTACTTCCGAATGGCATCGTTGGTATTACACTAAACGTCTCGGAAAATTTCAGCACTGTTTTATCCATACTTAATGTTCAGTCAAAAATTAACGCCAAAGTAAAAAAGAGTCATCATTACGGAAGTTTACATTGGGATGGGGGTCATTATCAACAGGCCGTTTTGGAAGACCTTCCCATTCAAGCAGCAATACAAGTTGGGGATACTATTGTAAGTGGTGGAAAATCCATTATTTTTCCGGAAGGCATTCCCATAGGATATATCTCCGATTTTAAATTGGGTAAAAAATCATATGAAAAGATAGACATCACTTTCTTTGCAGATTTTAGTGCTTTACATCATGTATATGTTGTAAAGAACTATCTTAAAGACGAACAACAATCTTTAGAAAACTTATCCAAAAATGAATAAAGACATACGCACATATGGATTGTTGTTTATTTTGTTGCCACTATTGCAAATTACAGTCTTTAATCACATTCATTTCTTGGGTTATATCAACCCTTACATTTACATTATTTTTGTTTTTGTATTTCCTATCAGGGATAATGAAAATACGCTTCTAATCTTAGGTTTTTTAATGGGGCTGTTTTTAGATTCTGTCACTAATGAAGGTGGTATACATACATTTGCCCTTGTATTCATTATTTACATTAGAGTAGGTTTTCTTAGAATTTTGACCAACAAAATAGATTTTGACAAAGAAATACATAGTATTACCGATGTGTCAACAAGTTTGCAATTTTTGTGGGTAATCCTGTTGACGCTTATACATCATTTCTTACTCTTTTTCATGGAGCAATTTTCTTTCCATCTTTTTGGGAAACTCTTGTTAAAAACATTTTTAACATCCATATTTACTATAGTTTTAATTATTTTTGGATTTCAATTCTTTTTGAAAGGAAAATCCAATGCGTAAGAATACGTACATACTTGTAATACTCACTGTTTTTAGTGGTATCATTTTTATTTTCAGGTTATTTTACCTGCAAATTATTGATGATACATTTCGTGATAATCCTTTACATAGTGCTACGATCAAAACAGAATTTGACTATCCTCAGCGTGGTCTTATTTACGATAGAAATGGCAAACTATTGGTGGCCAACCAAGTATCATACGATATTATGGTCATCCCCAGGGAACTTGAGAATTTAGACACTTTAGAATTTTGCAAATTACTCTCCATAGATAAAGATTATTTTATAAAAAAAATCGAAAAAGCAAAAAGGTATTCACCGCGTTTACCCTCCATATTTTTACAACAACTTTCCAAATTTGACTATGCTGCGCTACAAGAAAAAATGTTCAGATACAAAGGATTTTATATCCAAAAGCGTATGTTGCGGCATTATCCTATTCAAGCAGCTGCCAATGTGTTGGGTTATATTAGCGAAGTCAACGAAGAAAAGGCCAAGCGCAATCCCTACTACCAACAAGGAGAACTAATAGGTACCCAAGGAGTTGAAAAACAATATGAAAATGTACTGAGGGGAACAAAAGGTGTTAAGTTTTTAAAAAGAAACATCTACAATCAAATAATTGGTTCTTACAAAGAGGGGAAATTTGACACACTCTCTGCCCCCGGAAAAGATCTTGAACTAAGCATTGATATTGAATTACAGCGTTATGCAGAATCCTTGCTGGTCCATAAAAGAGGTGGCATCGTTGCTATAGAACCGGCAACCGGTGAAATTTTAGCTTTAGCCACGGCACCCAGTTATGATCCTAATTTGATGGTAGGTAGAGAGCGATCTAAAAATTTCAACAAATTATATTACGACAGCATTAATAAACCGCTCTTTGACAGGAGTTTGCAAGCGCAGTATTCACCGGGATCAACTTTTAAGATGGTTAATGCCTTGGTAGCCCTTCAAGAAGGCGTCATTGACACAAACACAAAAATAAGGTGCTACGGTGGTTATAAATATGGCGCAGCTGCTGACAATTTTATGCATTGTCACTGTGGCTCTCATGGGAGCGCTCTTAAATTAGAGCAAGCCATATTCAAATCCTGTAATTCTTATTTTGCAGATTCTTACAAAAAAGTAATCGAAAAATATCCGACGACAGCTGAAGGGATGGACAACTGGAGCCATACCATCAAAAAATTCGGCTTGGGTAATTATCTGGGTTATGACCTACCGGTAGGCCAGAAAGGCCTCATTCCTGATGCAGATTTTTACAACCGTTATTATCCTGAAAATAGATGGAGGGCCTCCTATACCATTTCCAATGCTATTGGCCAGGGTGAAGTATTAACCACCCCTATCCAATTGGCCAACCTTACGGCTACCATAGCCAATAGAGGCTATTACATAACCCCTCATATAGTGAAAAAGATTGACGGCCAAGCCATTGACAATCCAAAATATATAGATAAAAATGAGACCGGAATAGATCGTGAATATTTTGAAATTGTAGTAGAAGGTATGCATAAAGTCTTTGAGCAAAAAGGAGGTACGGCATACTACTCACAAGTTCCCGGTATTAGCATCTGCGGAAAAACGGGTACTGTAGAGAATTTTATTTTAGTTGACGGTGAGAAAATCGCCTTAGCGGACCATTCTATTTTTATTGCATTTGCCCCTAAAGACGAACCTAAAATTGCCCTGGCTGTATTTATTGAGAATGGCGGATTTGGGTCCAGGATTGCAGCGCCTATTTCGAGTTTACTAATCGAAAAGTATCTCAACCGCCATATAAAAAACACTTATAGAGAGCAGCGGATCAAAGACATAAATCTTTATGAGGAGGCCTATGACAAATACTTTAAATTGATACATCCGGATGAGACTGAGCAATAAAAAAACGGTTATTTCTCAATTGGACTGGGGCCTGGTATTACTATACCTGATACTCGTATTATTGGGTTGGATAAGTATTTATGCTACCACATTTCAAATGGATGCCGACAGCCTGCTAAATTTGACGACAAATTACGGCAAACAGCTATTTTTCATCTTACTGAGTCTCATTCTCATTGTTGTAGTCTTAGCTATTGATGCAGGCTTTTATGAACGCTTTGCCTCTATATTCTACATTTTATCGATCCTATCATTAGTGGGTTTATTCCTATTTGGCAAAAGCATTAACGGGCAGACTGCCTGGTACACCTTTGGCACTTTTACACTCCAACCTTCTGAATTTATGAAACTTACCACCGCCTTGGCTGTTTCAAAGATCATGAGTGATAAAATGTTTGACATTAAAAAGATTGCAGATTTTAAGAATGTATTGATCGTGTTAGTCATTCCATTTATCCTTATTTTACTACAACCCGATTTTGGTTCAGCATTGATCTATTTTGCCTTTATTTTTGTCTTTTTAAGAGAAGGATTTCCTGTAAATATCTTTTATGCCTTATTGGGCTTGATCCTTTTATTTATTGCCACTATAAAAATAGGCATCACCTATACCCTTATACTCTCCTTTTTGTTACTGATCAGCTTCTACTTTTTTGCTACGCGTCGAGAACCGCTTTTTATAAGAAAATATTGGCACATTATTATCTTGTCATTTGTACTCTTAGCAGGAATCGTAGTGAGTAGTAATCTTTTTTATAAAAAAGTCTTGAAACAACACCATCGTGATAGATTGGAGCTGTGGCTTAGGATGGAAAACAATCCTGAAAAGATAAGAGAACTCAAACAAAGTTTTGGTTTTAATAACGATCAATCTATTAAGACGATAGCTTCCGGGGGATTTAGCGGTAAAGGTTTTTTGGAAGGTGATCGTACCAATGGAAAATTCGTACCTGAGCAACATACCGACTATATTTTCAGTACCATTGGAGAAGAATTCGGCTTTTGGGGAAGCACGCTGGTGATTGTACTCTTTTTGCTTCTTATCCTAAGGGTTTTACAAAAAGCCGAACAACAAAAATCTGATTTTAGCCGGATATTCGGCTATAGTGTCGCCGCTATCTTATTTGTACATTTTGTGATCAATATAGGGATGGTCTTAGACCTGCTACCTACGGTAGGCATCCCACTTCCATTCTTTAGCTATGGCGGCTCGTCATTATGGGGATTTACCTTGCTGCTTTTTATTTTTATAAGGCTGGATGCCAATAAGGCTAATGAGTTGTAGGGTTGGTATAAACGATTAAAGACAAGTGTGTATGATGTCTTGTGGGATCTCAAGGCACTACTTTTTCAGGTTACCTATGCGACTTGCCAACCCACCTGCCGGACGGGCGGCAGTTTCTTTGTCTTTTTCTAAATCGTCAAGATATTTCAGAAACAAAACCCACGAGGTTTGCTCTACATAATCTAATTCGCTTCCGCAACCTGCGTCTTTATGCAGTATATCGTCTATATTTTTAAATACTTGTTCAAACATATATGGTTAATTCCTTTTTATTACTTTTTAAAACTCAAAAATACATGCAATCTTTGAGCGTTGGAAAAAATAGCGCTTTTAGTTGGTTTTTTCTTAGCCATTTATTTTTTGCTTTTTCCTGTTTTAAAACCTATGCGTTCTCTGTTTTCGTAGGTAAGTACTGCTTTGTCTTTTTCTAACAAATAGTTAAGTGCCTGGTGTATGTCTTTGAATTTAATGTTCATCTCTTTTTCGAGCTTGGCTATCTGTTCTTTTAAGTCTTTGTAGTCAGAAAGATGTTGCCTTAGTAAGACAAATGCCCGCATAATAGAAATGTTTACATCTATGGCTTTATCGCTATTGAGCACACTGGATAACATAGCTACACCTTGCTCTGTAAAGGCAAATGGTGGGTAGCGCAATCCCATTTTGTCAGCTTTGGACATCACATTTTGTGATCTCCAATTAGTGAGTTCTTCTTTGGTTAGTTGAAACATAAAATCTTCGGGAAAGCGCTTTATATTCCGTCTTACGGCTTGCTTGAGTACTCTGGTTTCAACACCATAAAGTTCTGCAAGATCTCTGTCAAGTAATACTTTAGCACCCCTGATAATAGTTATTTTTGATTTGATGATTTGTATTTCCATCCGGTTCAGTTGCTTTTAAGTCTTTTCAGGGTGAATTTCAAGCATTTTTCGGCCTATTTTTCATTGTTCAAGCAAAATTAGTCAATAGTCAGTTACTATCAAAACTGAAGATATTGGTTAAAACAAAGAAATCTGCCCGGTATCATCTACCTCTCCGGGATTCTGGTCTTCTTCCTCTTTTTTTTCTTTTTGAGGGGTCGTATCAGGTTTTTCTGCTTCTTTTGACATCTCGGGTTTTGGAGTCGCAATCTCCTCTTCTGTTACTTCCATATTGCTAACATCTGGTTCTGTATATTCCAGGGGTTCCAAGGCATTGATCTGTTTTACTTTTTCTTTTGTCACTTGATTCCCTAATGCGTTGATACCTTTGATATCAATAAACTCTTCAGCATTGATGATCAAGGGTGTCGCATTTCTCTTACTAAAAACTACTTCAACCATGGGGCGATAGTCCGTGACTACTAATTCTAGTTGTGATTTAGGATGGTCGGAAATGATCACTTCTAGTTTGTCAGGATTTTCAACCAGAAAGCGTTTGAGATAATATTTTTCTCTTTTGCCGTCGTAATACACCGTAGTGATGGGCTTATTGGGCAGCCATTTTTCGAGTATGATCATATCTTCCTCAAAATGCATGTTCAAATCAGGGATGACTGTTTTTAAATTGCCATGTTGGTTGATAATCAACAAGCGGTCTTTGGGCTTGAACTCACCTATGAGTTCTCCTCTTTCTTCCACATTGATGCGCATCACACTATCATCATACCATATCTTACGGGGTTTGAGTGTAGACACGCCTTCTTCTTTCAATTCTATTTTCTTGACTGATTTCTTGGTCACCAAATTGCCTTTGACCGCCCTGCTCTTAACGGCCAGATCGGCAAAGTCAATATCCCATTTCAATTTTTTTATATTGCCCAGGGCACGCAGGTGAACGGTAACCACTTCTGCTTCCCCATTGGGATTGGCCGTAAAATACAAGACTGATGAATTGGGTTTTCCATTGGTCAGATCATAGGCTTTATCACGCGTTACACCCGACACATAAAAACGCTTCATATAACTGGCACCACCCTTTCCGTCACGGTACACCATATTATAAATAGTACGCTTATCATTCTTTTTAAATACCGCTACGTGAATGATGTCTTTTCCGACAAAAGTTTTATCATCTACTTTGGTTACCTGCATCACCCCATCCTGTCGAAAAATAATCACATCGTCAATATCGGCACAATCTGCGACAAACTCGTCTTTTTTCAAGGCAGTACCAATGAACCCTTCTTCCCTGTTTACATACAACTTTGTGTTCTTGATCACCACTTTGGTCGCTTCGATATTCTCAAATGCACGCAATTCTGTTTTACGTTTGCGTTCTTTGCCGTATTTGGTTTTCAGGTTTCTGAAGTAATCAATAGCATATTCGGTCAGCTTGGATAAATTCTCTTTTACCTGAGCAATTTTTTCTTCTAAGGACTCGATGTACTGTTTGGCTTTATCCAAGTCAAATTTTGAGATTCTTTTGATCCTGATTTCTGTTAAGCGCACGATATCTTCTTCTGTTACAGCACGTTTTAAATGTTTGATATGCGGTTTTAATCCCTTGTCAATAGCTTTAATGACCCCTTTCCAGGTAGTTTCTTCTTCAATATCACGATAGATTCTGTTTTCAATAAAAATACGCTCCAAAGAAGCAAAATGCCATTGTTCTTGTAATTCATCCAAAGAAATTTCCAATTCACTCTTCAAAAGATAAACCGTATGGTCCGTCGACTTTTTCAATGCTTCATTCACATTGATAAACAGCGGTTTGTTATCCTCAATCACACAACAAATGGGTGAAATAGAGATCTCGCAATCGGTAAAAGCATACAAGGCATCAATCATCTTATCGGGTGACACACCGGAAGGCAAATACACTAAAATTTCCACTTCTGCCGCTGTATTGTCTTCTACTCTACTGATCTTGATCTTTTTCTTCTCATTAGCTTTTAAAATACTGTCTATCAAGGAGGAAGTATTTGTCCCATAGGGTATCTCATTAATAACTAAAGTATTCTTGTCCAGTTGACTTATTCTGGCTCGTACTCTTACCCTGCCGCCTCTTTTTCCTTGTTTGTAATCACTTACATCGGCGATACCGGCCGTTTCAAAATCGGGATATATTTGAAATGATTTTCCTTTTAAATATTTGATCGCGGCATCTATCAACTCCACAAAATTGTGTGGTAAAATTTTAGTTGAAAGCCCAACAGCAATTCCTTCCACGCCCTGAGCCAATAAGAGTGGAAATTTTACCGGCAGGTTGATGGGTTCTTTTTTACGGCCATCATAGGTAGCCTGCCATTCGGTTGTTTTAGGATTAAAAACGACATCCAGCGCAAATTTGGATAGTCGTGCCTCTATATATCTGGGTGCCGCCGCACTGTCTCCGGTAAGTATATTTCCCCAGTTACCCTGTGTGTCAATTAACAGGTCTTTCTGTCCCAATTGTACCATCGCATCTCCAATACTGGCATCACCATGAGGGTGGTATTGCATGGTATGCCCTACGAGATTGGCCACTTTGTTATACCGGCCATCATCTAAATCCTTCATAGACTGCATGATACGGCGTTGCACCGGCTTGAATCCATCATAGATGGAAGGCACGGCACGTTCTAAAATAACATAGGAGGCGTAATCCAAAAACCACTCACGGTACATTCCTGTTACACGGGTGATGGTCTCTTGTTGCGTGTTTTCCTCTTGGGAAGGAAACTGTTGTTTTTCGTTGTTATTTTTTTGTTCTTCTGACATTTATCTAATTAATGATTGAATGATTGAATGATCTAATGATACAATGATTGAATGTTACGCAATCTATTTAGACATGTTATTTAATTTATTATAAGTTGAATGTTTTGCTGAGGTCATAATTTTTGAAATTTCAATTATAAACTTTTCCTTTTCTGTCATAATTATGAGTTATCTAAATCAATTTTCATTGTCTCATTGAATCATGCTATCATTGGATTGAACAGATTTCTCCACTCGTCGTACCTCCTCGGTCGAAATGACAATTTTCTAATTGAATCATTAGCTCATTGATTCAATGTCTCATTAAGCTCATTCCTCCACCAAATCCATTTCCACTTTGAGGTTTTCGATGATGAATTGCTGCCTTTCGGGCGTATTTTTACCCATATAATAAGCCAACATATCATCCACACTCATATTTTTGTCCAACATCACAGGATCCAATCGCATATCTTCGCCAATAAAGTATTTGAACTCATCCGGTGAAATTTCTCCTAAACCTTTAAAGCGTGTAATCTCCGGTTTCCCTTTTAATTTTTTGATCGCTTGTTTTTTTTCTGTTTCACTATAGCAATAATACGTATCTTTTTTATCCCTTACCCTGAAAAGAGGTGTTTCTAAAATAAACAAATGCCCTTCTTTGATCAACTCAGGAAAAAATTGCAAGAAAAAGGTGATCAGCAATAAGCGAATATGCATCCCATCCACATCAGCATCGGTAGCAATCACAATATTGTTGTAGCGTAAATTTTCTATCCCATCTTCAATATCGAGTGCTGCTTGCAGCAGGTTGAATTCTTCATTTTCATAAACAATTTTTTTAGTTTTACCATAACTATTGAGTGGTTTTCCTCTTAAAGAAAAAACGGCCTGGGTATTGACATTTCTCGATTTTGTTATGGATCCACTTGCAGAATCACCTTCCGTAATAAATAGGGTACTATTCAAGCGTTCTTCCTTCTTCATATTATTAAGATGTACCCGGCAATCACGAAGTTTTTTGTTATGTAAGCTTACTTTCTTGGCTCTTTCTTTTGCCAGTTTACGAATGCCTGCCATATCTTTACGCTCACGTTCTGCCTGCATGATCTTACGTTGGAGTGCTTCAGCCGTTTCAGTATTCTTGTGCAGGTAATTATCCAGTTTAGTCTTAATAAAATCATTGATAAACACACGAATACTGGGCAAGCCTTCACCCATTTCGGTAGAACCCAATTTTGTTTTTGTCTGGCTTTCGAATACAGGTTCCATCACTTTAATACTGATCGCTGCCACAACAGATTTGCGTATATCCGTAGCTTCAAAATTCTTACCATAAAACTCTCTTATGGTTTTGATAAAAGATTCCCGAAAAGCATTTTGGTGCGTTCCTCCCTGTGTAGTGTGTTGGCCGTTCACAAAGGAATAATAGGACTCACTATACTGTGTTTTACTATGCGTAAGCGCCAGTTCAATATCTGTGTCTTCGAGATGAATTATAGGATATTGGCGTTGTTCTTCTGCAATCTCTTCAGCCAACAGGTCTGCCAAACCTTTATCAGAAGAATATTTTTCTCCGTTGAAAACTATGCTTAGACCACGATTGAGAAACACGTAATTCTTAACCATCCTTTCTATATATTCACTACGGAATTTATATTTTTTAAATATCTCATTATCAGGCCTAAATACTACTTTAGTCCCTTTCCGTAATCCGGAGTCAGTTATAGGTTGGTCTTCTACAAGATTACCAAACTCAAAAGCTGCCAGCTTGGTTTTATTATCCCTTATAGACTGCACAATAAATGAACTTGATAAAGCATTAACCGCTTTTGTACCAACCCCATTAAGGCCCACAGCTTTTTTAAAGGCACGGGAGTCATATTTACCTCCGGTATTCATTTTAGACACTACATCTACCACTTTTCCTAAAGGAATACCCCTACCATAATCCCTAATGCTTACTTCATCATCCTTTACATTAAGTTCAATTGTCTTGCCAGCACCCATTACAAATTCATCAATTGCATTGTCTAGCACCTCTTTGATTAAAATATAAATACCATCATCAGGAGATGATCCATCTCCAAGTTTTCCAATATACATACCCGGCCGCATCCTGATATGTTCTTTCCAATCCAGCGAACGGATATTCTCTTCGGTATACTGTGTTGTTTTTGCCATATTTAGCTTTTAAACTGCCTGCTAAAATACGGCTTAATTGTAGTATTTTAAAGGGCTAAGCAGCTTTTTTATTAACAGGGTTTTCAAGTTTTGTATAAAGTACTCCTAACCTTAAAAACCAAGCTTTTAGGGGAGGTAGATTTGAAAAAATCTGGGAAATTTTATTCTTCAATCTTTATTTCTTGCAAGGCTTTTTCAGGAGTCAAAATATTATAGCCTTTCCAAAACCCGGGGTCGTAACTGAATCTTCTTGTCTTTTGGACCTGGCTTACCGGTGTAAAAGAGTCAAAGTCAGATTTTGAGATGAGCTTGACATTTGAGACGACAATTTCTGAAGTATGGAATTGGGTTGACTGATAATTTAAATCAAGAAAAACTTTATTAATCCTTTTTCTACCTTTTTTATGGCTATTCTTTTCAATGATTGTAAATGGCCTTTCGATACCCATCACATTTTTAAAATTTTGTTTGAAATACTTCAAATAGTACTTAGCATTTATTTTAGAAAATAATGCCATTCCTTTGTTGATAGGTTGTTTGTAATGCACGCCGAACAAGTTGAATTTTTTGTAAGGGATTTCAGTATTTTGAAAATCTACTCTTAGCACAGCATAATCTGCTACATTCACATAAACATAACCTTTAAATTTGGCTTTATTTTTTGGTCTAAAGCGCAGCTTATACACCCAATTATCATTAAACAGCACGAAAGCTTCTTTCTCAAAGATATACTTAGAGGGATTGTAAATAAAATCTACATCACTTTTCTTGTTGAGAAACAAACTGTTCAAATTAAAAGGATATTTAGCTCCTTTTTCAGCTATCTCATCATCTAAACCATCTTTCATTTGACTTAGTATTGAATCTACCGGTTCTGTTTTGTCTAGACGAATGATACCGGTTTTAATGATCAATTCAGAATCAGGCCTAAAACTTTCTTCCATCAAATGGATCAAATCTTGCTGAATCTTTTTTGCAGAAGCCGGGTCCTTATCACTTTGAATGACTAACTTTCGCCTGGGTGCAATATAACCTTCCCAATTTTTGGATACAACCACATCTTCTATGGCTTCATTTAAGTAAACAAAATCTCCTTTTTGGTTTTCAAAAGATTTATCTAAAAATGTCTGATTAAGCTTAGGGACAGTAGATTTTTTCAAATTCAAATCAAACTTATTCATCTGACCATGACCACTATTTCTTGTAAAAACGGAAGCTGCCACATACTCAAAATTATAATTCTTATTGAGATTCTCTTTAACCAAATCCATTACTTCGTCAGGCTTGAGTTCTTTTAAATCCAAAAATACGGGCATGACCTCAAAAACTTCAGGAGTTAATATTATTTCTTTAGGTAATGGATTTTTAGCTAAAATCTTTTTAGGTTTATAACCTAAGCAAGAAATACTAAGTGAATCCGCAAGCTGTGTATTCTCAATAAAAATTGAAAATACGCCTTCTTCATTACTGATCACACCATTGTAGGCTGAAGAGGCAATTGTAGCAGAAGGTACGGGTTCTTGTGTCTCAGCATCAATTAATAGAGATGAAAATTCCTGTGCTTGGAGTAATTGAATAAAACTGAAAAACACAAAAAAAGAAAATAATTTTTGAGACATAGTTTGAATGTTTTGGCCAAAAATACGCCTATATTAATGAGCGTTATGCCAAAGAAAATTTAAACAAAAGTTAATTTGTTAATAATTTGTTGTCTGTGTTCATCTGTGGAATCTGCGTGAAAATAGGATTCAAAAAAGCACACAGATCACTCAGATTGCCTCAGATACATTAATAATTAAAAAAAATGGAAGTAATAAATGAGTTTAAAAAACTTAATCCTTTTTATTCGCCGCATAAAATATTAAACCCCAAAGTTATTTGATGAAAATCACCGTAAGGGAATATACTCTTATTATTTTGAAGGGTAAACGCATAGGAGAAAACAAAGTTATTATAATCAAAGCCAATAGTAGGTGTCAAATAAGTAGCCGCTTCAAAACCATTGATGTTATAGGCTTTTCTATAACTAAACCCTGCCCAGTATTTAGTAATCTCTCGAGAAAACCTCGCCTTCACATTAAGATCAAGAAACTTTTCTTCCGTATATTTTATATATCTGAGCATCGTAGAAGGCTCCAGACTAAACTGACGGTTAAATGTAATATTATAGCCTGTACCCAAAACGAATTGTGACAGATCAACCGGCGCATCTTTGTAATCAAAAAGCACATCGGTCTTGATGATATTCCTAAATGTAAAGTGTGCAAAGAAATCCTGATACCGATAGGAAAGTCCGGCATCGGTATTAAAATAGTATTTATTGTCCTGTTCAAAAGCAACCGGATCTTCTGGATCAAAATAACGGGTATCTAAAAAAGTATTTACATTCGAAATCGACAAGCCAAATGAAAGCCTGTTTACATCAAAATGCTTGCTAAAGTCAATATGATAAGCATAAGTGATCTTACCCCCTATTTGTGAATGATAACCGTTCTTATCTTTAAAAATAATAACTCCAAATCCTGTTTTCTCACCTATACCGGTATGAAAAGTCAATACTTGTAATTGAGGTGCATCTTGAATTCCCAACCATTGTCTTCTTACACTAAGTCTAATTTGCGCACAGTCTTCAGCACCTGCATAAGACGGATGGGCTACATACATGTTATCCGCAAAATAATCGGTATAACTGGGAAGTAAATCCTGAGCCATACTTACATAGCCAACAAACATTGAAATGAATAGCGAAATTTTTAAGATTCTAATCATTATTATTTATTTATATGCATTTTAGGATTCCCAACAATACAATAACAACAAAGATAAGAAAAAGCTTGACTGAAACTCAATTTGTAAAATTCTCCTGTAAGAGTATTCATTATTTCAAGCGCTAAAAAAATTTATAAATAAAATGTACATTTGTGAAGCTACAAAATATTGATTTCATGAAAAAGCTATTTGTTTTACCACTATTCTTTTTCTTTATTTATACTAATGCACAAAAGGAAGCCAACAATTGGTTTTTTGGAGAACATGCCGGCCTTAGTTTTGAAACGGGTAGTCCTGTTCCTATTTCAGGCGGGCAACTAAATACTGAAGAAGGCTGTACCAGCATTTCAACCAGTGATGGAGACTTGCTTTTTTATTCCAATGGGGTATATGTTTATAATAAAAATAACCAACAAATGCCCAATGGCTACGATCTTCATGGCGATCAATCCAGTACGCAATCGGGTATTATTGTTCCAAAACCCGGAGATCCAAACATCTACTATATTTTTACTGTAGAAGACCAGAATGGAGATGGAAACGGGCTTCAATACTCTGCTATAGATATGTCTTTAGATGGAGGCTTAGGAGATGTTGTCATTACAGAAAAAAATGTTCCAATACTCAATAACAGCTCTGAGAAAGTAACTGCAGTAATTAAAGAAGGTAATAGTTCTATATTAGTTATCACATTTAAGGGTAGTTCTTTTTATGTATATGAAGTAACCACTACAGGTGTAAATACTACCCCAATAGCTATAAGTGATGGGGGGTACTATACTTATGACAATCGTGGTTATTTAAAAGTTTCACCAGATGGTACTAAAATAGCTGTTGCTCATCAAGGTGATGAAAAGTTTATACTTTATGACTTTGACAATACTACCGGAAATGTAAGTAATTCTTTGATTTTACCCCTTATATATCCTGAAAACAGCCCTTATGGTGTTGAATTTTCTGCAAAAAGTGAGCTCCTTTATGTAGTCGCAACAAATGATTATTATGACCCCGGGAATGATGATGACCCAAATCTTCACACTGCAGCGCTGTACCAATTCAATATAAACTTATCGACATCTACAGAGATTATAAATTCAAGAATAGTCATTGATCAAAGAAATCAATATAGAGGGGCTTTGCAATTAGGTCCCGACTTAAAAATATATAGGGCACAATCTCTTACTTATAATCAGGGAAGTCCATATCTGGGCGTAATACATAATCCGGAAGTAACCGGTTTAGGCTGCAACTATGAACATGATGCTATTGATTTAGGAGGCCCACTTTCGCGACAAGGCTTGCCTCCTTTTATTCAATCTTTCTTTGCTTCACAGATAAATTACACAGGTGATTGTTCCGAAGAAAGCACATCCTTTTCTCTATCTAATACAGAGGGAATTTTAGATATTTCTTGGGATTTTGGTGATGGAAGTGCAACAGTACAAGGCAATCTAACTCCAACGCACACCTATACACAACCCGGCATATATACAGTTAGCATTGAAGTGACCACCATTGATGAGATAGTGACTATAACCACAAATGTGACTATTTACGCAACACCAATTATCAATTCTCCCATAGACTTAAAACAATGTGATGATGACCTTGATGGATATAGCCCCTTTAATTTGACAGAAGCCAATGCTAAAATATCGGATAATTTTGAAAATGAAACTTTTACCTATTTTGAAACATATACCGGAGCCGACACAAATGATGCTACCGTTTTAATTCCAAATTCAACTACTTATACCAATCAAAGTGTTACCACAGACACTGTTTTTGCACGAGTTGAAAACAATGCCAATTGTCACAAAGTAGCACAAATTAATTTGACAGTTTCAACCACAGAAATACCTTCTACATTCCAAAGAGTATTTTATGAATGTGATGATTACGTTGATAGTAACAATGACAACCATGATGGTATTTCCTCTTTTGACTTCAGTAGTGTTACTGCCGAAATAGAAGACATCTTTATCGCATCAGGGCAAGAACTTGTCATCACTTATTATAGAAATGAAGCTGATGCACTAGCGGAGGAAAACCCTATAACCAATATAGCAAACTACAGAAATATAGGCTATCCGAATACTCAAGTCATTTACATTAGAGTTGATAGTGAACAAAACAATGACTGCTTGGGATTAGGACCACATATTACTTTACATGTGGAACCTGTACCCTATGCTTATCCAGTTAATATTGATAGGCAGTGTGATGATAATTATGACGGTATGTTTGCTTTTGATACTTCACAAATTGAAGAAACAGTCTTAAATGGGCAAACAGGTGTAATAGTATCCTATACCGATGATTTAGGAAACTCACTTCCGAGTCCATTACCAAATCCATTTCTTACCGCTTCACAAGATATTACAATAAGGGTATCTAATTTAAGCAGTCAAGACCCCGACGGACCCTGCTATGATGAAACAGAATTATCATTTATTGTTGACCAGACACCGGTATCTTATCCGATTGAGGATCTCATTGAATGTGATGATGATTTTGATGGGTTTTATCCCTTTGACACCTCTCAGATTGAAGTTGAGCTTTTAAACGGACAAACAGGAATGAATATTTCCTATACTGACCAAGATGGAAATATACTATCTAGCCCCTTGCCAAACCCATTTCTTTCTGTAAGTCAAACCATAAATGTATACATTGAGAATAATCAAAATAACCATTGTTCCGCTTCATCCAGTATAAATTTTGTGGTCAATCCAAAACCGGATTTTTATTTGGATGAGTCAGCTATTATTTGCCTTGATAAGCCACCTTTAAATTTGAGTATCTCGAATCCAACAGGGACATATACCTATGAATGGACAGATGAAGAAAACAATGTAATTAGTGAGCAAGTTAATGTTGATGTTTACGCTGGCGGAATCTACTCAGTAACAGCCACTACAATCGATGGAACAGATTGTACTTCTTTTGTTTATCCCGTTCAAGTTTTTGAATCAATAATCCCTAGCATCACGGAAGATGATATGATCGTAGTGGATGATTCTGATAATAATTCCATCACTATCCTTACAGAAAACTTAGGAATAGGTGATTATGAATACGCTATCGATGATGAATTGGGGCCTTATCAGGATGAACCATATTTTGATAATTTAGAGCCAGGTATTCATACTATCTATGTCAGAGATAAAAATGGCTGTGGCTTAGCATCCATTCAAGTACCTATCATTGGATTTCCGGATTTTTTTACGCCAAATAATGATTCATATAATGATACCTGGAGAGTTTTAGGCACCCATTTGGATTATTACAACACGGTAGAAGTAAGCATTTTTGACAGATATGGTAAAATCTTAGCTAAACTTGATTTTAATAGCAATAATTACGGCTGGGACGGTATCTATGACGGGAAAGTTATGCCCTCATCAGATTATTGGTTTACTGCAACTTTAGAGGATAAAAAAGGAAACACAAGAGTGAGAAACGGACATTTTAGCTTGTTGCGGTAAAACTTTATACAATCCTTAATATTTAAATATTTAAAATATTATTATATTTGTAATATGTAAACATATTTTTATTTATGACAACATTTACATCAACACTTCCGGATAGTTTATTGGCACAGTTAAACCAATACGCAAAAAAACTCAATATTCCCAAAAATAAATTGATTCAGAAAGCATTAAGTTTGTACTTAGATCAATTGGAACGTGCAGAATATATCAAATCTTTTCAGCAATATAAAGATGATACCGATATTTTTCAAATTGCTGAAGAAGGCATGACAGATTATTTAAATCAACTCACAAATACCGATGAAGCAAGCTGAGATTTGGGAAATGTATTTTAACCCGGTAAAAGGAAGTGAACAATCCGGGAGAAGGCCAGCCGTGATAATAAGTGGCAATGCATTAAATGACAATCTCAATATCGTCATAGTATGTCCGCTTACAACAAAAATCAGATCTTTCAAAGGAAATGTAGTATTAGAACCTAATAATCAAAATATGCTTACCGAAAAATCTGAGATATTGACTTTTCATGTTCGTTCGGTTTCTAAAGAACGATTAAAAAGAAAAATTGGTCAAATTTCTAAAAAAGAACTAAGCCAAATACATAAAACGATTGGTGACTTGATGCGTTATTGATATTTGATAATGGTATCACAAATCAACTACACATTAAACCTAAAATGCATTACATCGCCATCTTGTACGACATACTCTTTACCTTCCACACCTAATTTACCGGCTTCACGAACCTTGGCTTCAGAACCATATTTAATATAATCGTCATATTTGATAACTTCTGCCCTGATAAAGCCCTTTTCAAAATCTGTATGAATCACTCCGGCAGCCTGCGGTGCTTTATCTCCAACATGTATCGTCCAGGCTCTTACTTCTTTTTCGCCTGCTGTGAAATAGGTTTGTAATTTTAAAAGTTTATAGGCTGAACGTATCAATCTGGATGCACCAGGCTCTTCCAGGCCTAACTCTTCTAAAAACAATTGTTTTTCATCATAAGTTTCCAATTCGGCAATATCAGCTTCTGTAGCAACTGCTAAGACAAGTACTTCTGCTTCCTCATCTTTAACAGCTTCTTTCAAAGCATCTACATGATGATTTCCCGAAATAGCAGAAGCTTCATCTACATTGCAGACATATAAAATAGGTTTATCTGTCAATAGCTGTAAGGGTATGACATATTCTTCACGTTCCTTAGTAGCCAGTTCAATAGCTCTGACAGATTTACCGGCTTCCAACTCATTTTTAACATGTATAAGTACTGCTGCCTCTTTTTGAGCTACTTTATCTCCCGTCCTGGCAGCACGTGAAACTTTATCCAATTTTTTATCGATAGTTTCTAAATCCTTGATCTGCAACTCTATATCTATGGTCTCTTTATCTCGAACAGGGTCAATTGTTGTATCGACATGAGTGATATTTTCATTTTCAAAACAACGTAAAACATGTATAATGGCATCTGTTTCACGTATATTTCCTAAAAACTGATTACCTAATCCCTCTCCTTTGCTCGCCCCTCTTACCAAGCCTGCAATATCTACAATCTCTACAGTAGCCGGTAGAACTCGTTGCGGATTGACCAATTCGGCCAATTTATTTATTCTGTCATCAGGAACATTGATTACGCCTACATTAGGCTCTATTGTACAAAATGGATAATTTGCCGACTGTGCTTTAGCGTTGGACAAACAATTGAATAAAGTGGATTTGCCTACATTGGGTAAGCCTACGATTCCTGCTTTCATGTTTTAGACTTGAGATGTTAGATATGAGATGTTAGATATGAAACATAAATACTTGAGATAATAGAGTGTTTATTGACAGATGCTTGCAAAGATAACTCAAAATAGTCTTTCTTATTTAAAGAGACATGAGGAATTTCATCGTGTCTACTCCATCGGCATAATCCCAAAGTTCCGGTTTTTGACTTTTCCCAAATGGCACTGAATCTTTTAACAAGCTCTCCTTTGATACAATACATTGAATCTGATCAATAGCTGCTAGTAATTTTGTTTTTAGCCTGCTTAAATCTTTAAAATACTCATAGTAAACAACTGCTATAGGGCTGGCATAGTTTACATCCTCTTTGAACAAAACAAATCCATTATCTATGATTTGTACTCCTCCCATTAAATAAACTGCCCTGTTGTAATCATAGTTGTTTTTATACTTATGGTGATTGATGATGTCTTTTTGATCATAAATGGCTTTAACTAACTTATTCATGTCATAATTTTCAGGAATAAATATTTTAGAAACACTTCTACAACCCATTCCAAAATACCTGAAAATATCATCTCCAAGCATTTGCAGATCTGCTTCTGTCTCTTCACCGGTAAGTATAGCAACTGCATTTCTGTTTTTTCTTATGATATGTGGGTATTTCCCAAAATATTGCTCAAAGTAAAGTGATGTATTATTGCTCCCTGTGGCAATAATAGCATCAAAACTTGTCAATTTATCCTCCGTAAATTCGATATAGCTTTTTAATTCGGGCAATTTACATATCAAAAAATTAGCTATAATGGGTAATAACCTATTATCCTTAGAGGATTGTTTGACCAGAACGCTATTACCTGACATTAGCACCGATAAAAAGTCATGGAAACCTACCATTGGTATGTTACCAGCAGTAATCAAAGACACCGTTTTGGGATTCTGTCCTCTGGTGTTATAAGATTCTAACCATTTTTGTAGACTATTCTCTTCTAAAGCTTCAGCCCATGCTTGAAATACAAAGCTTATACTTTCTTTAGTAAACCATGGATTATAATTGACCGCTTGATCTATTTCATTTTTAAGACTTGTTAAGAATAGAGCATTACAATCCTCACTTTCTAATGATTCATGTGATACAGCTTTTTTAAAAACAAAACCTAATTCCGTAAAAACTTTTATTAAAACATTTCTATTCATGGTTTTCAAAAGTAGTTAAAAAACTTACGATTTGTATACTAAAATAACTTTATAACTCCGATTCTATAAATAATACCAAAAGCAACAAATATTTAGTCCAATCTTGCTATAATAATTCCAAATATTATCACCAAAAAGCCTCGTCATAACTTAGGCTATACCTACGTTTTTTGACTTAATCTTTGAAATTTTTCTTACACAATCTTTAGCCTAAATATTTATTTCATTTGGTATAAGAACTATCAAAACATTTTAGTATATACTTACAAAAAAAGGGATAAGTGAAACTTATCCCTTTAATAAATTAACCTAAACTAAACTATTCTTCCGTTTTAGGTGTCTCTGAAGCATCAGCATCTTTTGCTTCTGTAGATTTTGAAGCCTCCACTTTTGTATCTACTTCAGCTTTAGGTTCTTTTTCCTTTACTACTTCTTCAGCCTGTTTAGTATCTTCTACCGGTTTTTCCTCAGCACTACTAGATTTTTTACGACGGCCTCTACGAGTAGATTTCTTTTTAGATGCATTTGGTGCGTACACATCATTGTAGTCTACAAATTCTATCATGGCCATTTCAGCATTATCTCCCAAACGATTTCCTAATTTCACGATTCTCAAATAGCCTCCTGGGCGATCAGCAATCTTGACTGAAACATTTTTAAAAAGTTCAGTAACGGCATGTTTATCTCGTAAATACTTAAATACAATACGTCTGTTATGTGTGGTATCATTTTTAGATTTTGTAATAATAGGCTCTAAAAACTGACGTAATGCTTTGGCTTTTGCTAAAGTTGTATTAATACGTTTATGCTCTATCAGCGAACTTCCCATATTGGCTAACATGGCAGTTCTATGAGCTGATTTTCTTCCTAAGTGATTAAATTTTTTTCCGTGTCTCATCTTACTATCTATTTAACTGTCAGGCAGTTATTCAATTATTCTTTGTCTAATTTATATTTTGAAAGATCCATTCCAAAACTCAAGTTTTTAGCATCTACCAAATCACTCAATTCAGTCAATGATTTTTTACCAAAATTTCTGAACTTCATCAAATCTGTTTTGTGATATGAAACCAAGTCTCCAAGCGTTTCTACTTCGGCTGCTTTAAGACAATTCAATGCACGAACAGAAAGATCCATATCTACTAATTTGGTTTTTAACAATTGACGCATATGGAGCGATTCTTCATCATAAGTTTCTGTTTGAGTAATCTCTTCCAAATCCATGGTGATACGCTCATCTGAGAATAACATAAAATGTTGGATAAGAATTTTGGCCGCCTCAGTTAAAGCATCTTGTGGATTAATTGATCCATCTGTCTTAATGTCAAAAACTAATTTCTCGTAATCCGTTTTTTGTTCTACTCTATAATTCTCAACTTCGTATTTAACTAGTTTGATTGGTGTAAAAATAGAATCGGTAAATATAGTCCCTAAAGGCAATCCAGACTTTTTATTCTCTTCTGCAGGCACAAAACCTCTACCTTTTTCGATCGTTAAATCAAGGTGAAGTTTTACATTTTTCTCCATATTACAGATGACCAAATCCGGATTCAATACTTGAAATCCTGAAATAAAATTTTGGATATCTCCAGCGGTGAATTGCTCTTTCTTAGTAATCACTACAGATACGTTTTCGTTTTCTACATCCTCAATTTGACGTTTAAAACGTATTTGTTTTAGGTTTAATATAATTTCTGTAACATCTTCTACTACACCAGAAATGGTAGAAAACTCATGTTCTACACCTTCTATTCTGACAGAAGTAATTGCAAAACCTTCCAGAGAGGAGAGTAATACTCTACGCAAAGCATTACCAACGGTCAATCCAAAGCCAGGTTCAAGAGGCCTGAATTCAAACTTGCCTTCAAACTCGTTTGCAGAAATTTTTACTACTTTATCGGGTTTTTGAAAATTTAATATAGCCATGTATGGGTAATTAACTTTATTATTTAGAATATAACTCTACGATATATTGTTCGTTTATATTTTCCGGAATTTGGATTCTTTCCGGTACCGAAACAAAAGTACCTTGTTTCGTATCTGCATTCCAACTCATCCATTCGTAAACCTCATTTCTGTTGGCTAATGATCTTTCTATAGCTTCTAAAGATTTTGATTTTTCTCTAACACCTACTACATCACCCGGCTTAACATTATAAGAAGGAATATTAACTATATCACCATTAACGGTAATATGTCTGTGAGAGACTAACTGGCGTGCTGCTCTTCTACTGGGAGCAATACCAAATCTGTACACTACATTATCAAGTCTTGATTCACAAAGTTGCAAAAGAATTTCACCTGTTACACCACTCTTACGTTGTGCTTTTTTAAATAGGTTTCGAAATTGTCTTTCTAATATTCCGTAGGTATATTTTGCTTTTTGCTTTTCTTGCAACTGAATGGCATATTCAGACTTTTTTCCATGTCTTTTATTTACACCATGTTGTCCCGGAGGGTATTTTTTCTTTTCAAAACTCTTATCGGGTCCAAATATTGGCTCTCCGAATTTTCTGGCAATTTTTGTTTTTGGTCCTGTATATCTAGCCATTGTTATTTAAAATTAAGTAGTAACGATTATGAATTAAGGCTTGGAATGTATCCTTCGATAATCTGATTGCGTTTCTACGATTATTAATATTAATTATACTCTTCTTCTTTTAGGTGGTCTACAACCATTGTGTGGTAAAGGTGTAACGTCAACAATTTCGGTAACAAGAATACCACCATTATGAATAGATCTGATTGCTGATTCTCTACCGGAACCAGGTCCTTTCACAAATACTTTTACTTTTCTCAATCCTGCTTCGTATGCGATTGTTGTGGCATCTTCCGCCGCTAATTGAGCTGCATAAGGTGTGTTCTTTTTAGAACCTCTAAAACCCATTTTACCTGCAGATGACCAAGCGATCACTTCTCCATTTTTATTAGTCAAAGAAACTATAATATTATTAAATGATGCGTGAATGTGTGCTTCACCGATAGCTTCTACTACTACTTTTCGCTTCTTTTGTACAGTCTTTTTAGCCATATTCTAATTATTATTTAGTTGCTATTTTTTTATTGGCAACTGTTTTACGTTTACCTTTTCTAGTACGAGAATTATTCTTCGTCTTTTGACCTCTTAAGGGTAAGCCGGTACGATGGCGGATACCTCTGTAAGAACCTATATCCATTAAGCGTTTGATGCTCAATCTATTCTCAGAACGTAATTCACCTTCAATGGTAAAATTACCGGCTTCTTCACGAATCTTTGCGATTTGCTCATCAGTCCAATCTTGTACTTTGATACTAGTATCAACACCAGCATTGTTCAAAATAGTCCTTGCTCTACTTCTACCAACTCCATAAATGTAGGTAAGGGCGACCTCACCTCTTTTGTTGTTAGGAATGTCTATACCTGCTATTCTTGCCATAATTATCCTTGTCTTTGTTTATGTTTTGGATTCTTTTTGTTGATTACATATAATTTTCCCTTACGACGAACAATGATGTCGTCGGCAGATCTTTTCTTTAAGGATGCTCTTACTTTCATGATTTTGTTTCGTTGTTCTTTATTCTGTTCCCATCAATGAATTCTTATCATTATTCATGAATGAATTCATGGGCTGGGGTTAATATCTATATGTTATACGTGCTTTGGACAGATCATATGGGCTCATTTCTAATTTCACCTTGTCCCCAGGTAATAATTTGATATAATGCATACGCATCTTACCGGAGATATGAGCTGTAACTATATGTCCATTTTCCAATTCCACACGAAACATTGCATTTGACAATGCTTCAGTAATGGTGCCATCTTGTTCTATTGCGGGTTGTTTAGCCATATAAAATTATTTTCTTCTTGCTGTTCCCGATTTCAATAATCCATCATAATGATGGTTTAACAAATAAGCATTGATCTGCTGTATCGTATCAATGGCCACTCCTACCATAATCAATAAAGAAGTACCACCGTAGAATAATGCCCAATTAGCTTGTACTCCAAACTGCACTACAAAAGCAGGTAGTATGGCTATTAAAGCTAAAAAAATGGAACCCGGTAAAGTGATTCTTGATAAAATACTATCTAACAATTCTGCCGTTGCATGTCCCGGTTTAACCCCCGGAATAAAACCATTTCCTCTTTTAAGATCGTCTGCCATTTTATTGGTTGGAATAGTAATAGCCGTATAAAAATAACTAAATATGATTATTAATACAGCAAACAATACATTATACCATAGACCAAACATATTTTGGAATTCTATTCCAATTCCTTTCACCCATTCAGTTTCTGATTGCGCTAAAAGTGCAGGTACAAACATCAAAGCTTGCGCAAAGATGATAGGCATAACCCCTGCAGAATTCAATCTTAAAGGTAGATAATCTCTCGCACTTCCTACTGATTGTATATTACCAATTACAGATCGTCTCGCATATTGCACTGTCACTCTTCTCACAGCTGTAACTAAATATACGGAAGCTAAAATGACTAAGAACCATACCACTATTTCTAATAATATCATAATCAAAGCACCCTGTCCGGCAGATAGCTTAGAAGTAAATTCATTCATAAAAGAGCCGGGGAATCGTGCCATAATACCTACCATAATCAACAGAGAGATACCGTTTCCGATACCTTTATCTGTAATTTTCTCACCTAACCACATAGCAAAAATAGATCCTGTCATCAACAACACTAATGCTGTAATAAAGAATAAACCGCCATGCCCCATGGTAAATGCACTTTCAGGAATACCTATACGTCCCATATTAGTAATATAAGCAGGGCCTTGCACTAAAGTGATTAAAATAGTTAACCAACGGGTGATCTGTGTTTTTCTGTTTCTTCCGCTTTCACCATCTTTGTCCAATTTTTGTAAATATGGCACAGCTATACTCATCAACTGAACCACAATAGAAGCCGAAATATAAGGCATGACACCTAATGCCATGATGGAAGCACTAGAAAAGGCACCTCCTGTAAAAGCATTAATGATACCTAATAAACCACCTTGAATATTTGAGGACTGGCCCAATTGAGACATATCAATACCTGGAAGTGAAACCTGCGCTAAGAAACGGTAAACAGCCATGAAACCTAATGTGAGAATTAATTTATTTCTCAATTCTTCGATCCTCCAAATATCTTGTATGGTTTTTATAAATTTCTTCATTGATCGTATTATAATTCAGTTGCTGTTCCGCCTGCTTTTTCAATAGCTTGTATAGCGGATTTTGAAAATTTGTCTGCGCTAATATTCAATTTGGCTTTGAGTGCTCCTCTTCCTAATACTTTAACCAAATCATTTTTTCCAGCTAAACCTAGCTCAACGAAAGTTTTACCTTCTATAGTATCTTTAATTTTACCTTCGTCAGCAAGCTTCTGCAAAGTATCTAGATTGACACCTACATAAGCTACACGGTTTATATTTTTAAAGCCAAATTTGGGCACACGTCTTTGCAATGGCATTTGTCCACCTTCAAATCCTTGTTTCTTTGAATATCCGGAACGTGATTTAGCGCCTTTATGTCCTCTGGTTGAGGTTCGGCCTTTTCCGGAACCTATACCTCTACCTACTCTTTTGGTAGATTTTGTTGATCCTTCAGCCGGTTTTAAATTATGTAACTCCATCGTAATTATATAATTAAATTTCTTTTACAGAAACTAGATGATTTACTTTTTCAACCATTCCCAATATATTAGGGGTGGCTTCATGCTCTACTTCCTGATTTATTTTATGTAAACCTAAAGCTTCAAGCGTACGCTTTTGATTTTTAGGTTTTCTAATACTACTTTTAACTTGTTTAATTAAAATCTTTGTCATACTGCTCAAATCTTTTATCCTTTGAATAATTTATCTAAAGAAATACCTCTTTCTTTGGCCACCATCTCAGGGCTTCTCAATTGTAACAAAGCATCAAAAGTTGCTTTCACCACATTATGTGGGTTTGAAGATCCTTGAGATTTTGATAGTACATTGTGTACTCCTACAGAATCTAATACCGCACGTACAGGTCCACCTGCAATGACACCGGTACCTTCAGAGGCTGGTTTTAAGAATACTCTTGCACCACCATATTTACCTTTCTGTTCATGAGGTAAAGTTTTGTTTGTGATAGGAATACGAACCAAATTCTTTTTGGCATTTTCGATAGCTTTAGCTATTGCTGTAGCAACATCTTTTGATTTTCCTAAGCCTTGTCCCACTACACCTTGTCCATCTCCCACAACGACTATTGCTGAAAATCCAAATGCACGTCCACCTTTGGTTACTTTAGTAACTCTTTGTACGCCAACTAAATGGTCTTGTAATTCCAAACCACTAGGATGTACACGTTCTACATTATTATACTTATGATACATATTCTTATCTTAAAATTTTAATCCTTCTTTTCGTGCTGCTTCAGCTAATGCTTTTACCCTACCGTGGTATAAATATCCATTTCGGTCAAAAGCACAGTTTTCGATCCCTGCTTTTAATGCTTTTTCAGCTAATAATTTACCTACTGCTGAAGCGACCTCTACTTTTGCTCCTTCACTTTTAACAGCTTTATCTCTTGATGAGGCTGCCACCAATGTAGCATCATTAGTATCGTCAATTAATTGAGCATAGATCTCTTTATTACTACGGAAAACACTCAATCTTGGTTTATCAGCAGTACCACTTACTACCTTACGAATTCTTTGCTTGATGCGTTTTCTTCTTTCTAATTTTGTTAATGCCATGTTACTATTTATTAAGCTGTTTTACCTGCTTTTCTACGAATAATTTCTCCAACGAATCTGACACCTTTTCCTTTGTAAGGCTCCGGTTTACGGAATGAGCGTATTTTTGCTGCTACTGCACCTACAAGTTGTTTGTCATGAGAGGTTAATTTAACAATTGGGTTTTTCCCTTTTTCAGAAATGGTTTCTACTTTTACTTCCGGAGCAACATCAATCACGATATTATGAGAAAATCCTAAAGCTAAATCCAAAACCTGTCCGTTATTTTTAGCACGATAACCTACACCTACTAATTCTAACTCTTTTGAAAAACCTTTAGAAACACCTTCAATCATATTATTAATTAAAGCTCTATAGAGGCCATGTTTTGCTTTATGATCTTTGCTTTCAGAGTTTCTTTCCAATTTCAAAACACCATCCTCAAAATGGAGCTTGACACCATCGATCTCTTGGGTAAGTTCTCCTAATTTCCCTTTAACTGTAACCACATTGTCTTTCAAGTCAACGTTAACACCTTCCGGTATACTTATGGGATTATTTCCTATTCTTGACATGATTCTAAAATTTTTTCTCTATTAATATACGTAACACAATACTTCACCTCCAACATTAGCAGCTTGTGCTTGCTTACCGGTCATTACACCATGAGAAGTAGATACTATTGAAATACCAAGTCCATTCAAAACTCTGGGCATCTCTTTAGCACTAACATATTGGCGTAAACCAGGCGTACTTACTCTCTGTAATTTTTTAATTACGGATGCTTTTGTTGCTTTGTTATACTTGAGTGCTATTTTGATAATTCCTTGCTTGTCATCATCAATAAATTTGTAGCTCAAAATAAAACCCTGGTCAAATAAGATTTTGGTTATTTCTTTTTTCACATTTGAGGCAGGAATTTCTACTACTCTATGACCTGCTTTAAAAGCATTTCTTATTCTTGTTAAATAATCTGCTATAGGATCTGTATTCATTTCTTTCTATGTTTCTTAATTACCAACTTGCTTTTTTAACACCCGGTATAAGTCCTTGATTGGCTATTTCTCTAAAAACAACTCGGCTTATTCCAAACTGTCTCATATAACCCTTAGGCCTACCTGTTAATTTACAACGATTATGTAAACGCACAGGTGATGCATTTTTAGGTAAGCGTTGTAATGCTTCGTAATCACCTGCTTCTTTCAAAGCTTTGCGTTTAGCTTCGAATTTATCTACTAATTTTTGTCTTTTTACCTCACGGGCTTTCATTGATTCTTTAGCCATACTATATTATTTTTTAAAAGGTAAACCTAATGCTTTAAGGAGTGACATCGCTTCTTTATCGGTATTTGCCGATGTTACAAAAGTGATATCCATTCCACTTATTTTATTAATCTTATCAATACTTATTTCAGGGTATATGATTTGTTCTGTAATCCCTAAATTGTAATTACCTCTTCCATCAAAGCCAGTGGCTTTAACTCCCTGAAAGTCACGAACTCGAGGCAAAGATACCGTTACTAATCTATCGAGAAACTCGTACATTCTTTCTCCTCTAAGCGTAACCATAGCTCCAATAGGCATACCCTTTCTTAATTTAAAAGTGGCCACATCCTTTTTGGATAATGTAACAACTGATTTTTGACCAGTAATTTGAGTTAACTCATCTGTGGCATAGTCAATTAACTTTTTATCAGCCGTTGCTGCACCTACCCCTTTACTTACTACTATTTTAAGTAATTTAGGTACTTGCATGATACTGTCATAAGCGTACTCTTCAAATAGTTCTTTGACTATTTTTTCCTGATATTCTTTTTTTAATCTTGGTATATAACTCATCTCTATATCGCTTTGTCAGATTTTTTTGAAAATCTTATTTTTTTACCACCTTCAAGTCTATATCCAACTCTTACGGGTTGGTCTTTTTCTAATAACATCAGATTAGATATATGTATAGGTGCTTCGATCTTTTCAATACCTCCTTGCGGATTTGTGGCACTTGGTTTCTTGTGCTTTGAAACCATATTGACACCTTCTACTAAAGCGCGGTTTTTCTTAGTAAGGATTTCGAGAACTTTACCCTCTTCTCCTTTGTGATCTCCTGCGATCACTCTTACGCTATCTCCTGATTTAATTTTATATTTTGTCATAACTCTACTAAAGCTTTTTAAAGTACCTCCGGTGCCAGTGATACTATCTTCATAAATTTCTTATCTCTCAACTCTCTCGCAACAGGACCAAAAACACGTGTTCCTCTCATCTCACCAGCTGCACTATCTAACAATACGCACGCATTATCATCAAACCTGATATAAGAGCCGTCTTTTCTTCTAATCTCTTTTTTGGTACGTACCACAACAGCTCTTGACACTTGTCCTTTTTTAACAGTTCCATTTGGTGTAGCCTGCTTAACTGTGACTACTATCTTATCACCTATACTGGCGTATCTTTTTTTAGTTCCTCCTAAAACTCGGATAACTAAGACTTCTTTGGCGCCGGTGTTATCTGCTACTTTTAATTTAGATTCTTGTTGTAACATAATTATTTAGCTCTTTCTAAAATTTCTACTAATCTCCACCTTTTTGATTTACTCAAAGGACGTGTTTCCATAATACGTACTTTATCACCTTCATTACATTCGTTTTTTTCATCATGAACTACATATTTTGTAGTACTCAAAACGAATTTACCATACATAGGGTGTTTTACACGTTTTACTTGTGAAACGACAATAGACTTGTCCATTTTATTACTAGACACTACTCCAATACGTTCCTTTCTTAAATTTCTTTCTGCCATCTTTATAAGATTTTACTTTGCCTTAGGCTTCTAATTCTCTACTTCTTAATTCTGTTTCAATTCTTGCTACTGTTTTTCTGATCTTCCTTATTTGTAAAGGATTCTCCAGAGGTGAAACAGTATGGGCAATCTTCATATCGGTATATTCTTTTTTGAGACTTTTTAACTTTTCTACTAAGTCATCTACCGATAAGTCTCTAATATCTGAAATCTTCATGGTTTATACATTTTATGAATTAGAGTCATAATCACGTGCTACAACAAATTTGGTTTTAACCGGTAGTTTTTGTGCTGCTAACCTCAAGGCTTCTTTGGCTATCTCATCAGATACTCCTCCCACTTCAAATAATATTCTACCAGGTTTTATCACTGCAACAAAATACTCTGGAGCTCCCTTACCTTTACCCATACGTACTTCCAAAGGTTTTTTGGTAATAGGTTTATCTGGAAATATTTTGATCCAAATAGATCCTTGTCTTTTCATATAACGGGTTGCAGCCACACGAGCCGCCTCAATTTGTCGGGAAGTAATCAATTCTTGTTCTAAGGCTTTGATTCCAAAAGTACCATTAGAAAGGCGGTGTCCTCTGTTTGAGTTACCTTTCATATTACCTTTTCCCTTCTGTACCCTACGATATTTTACTCTTTTTGGTTGTAACATTTTACAAACTAATTTTCAAATTCTTATCTTCTTCTTGTATTACGTTTTCTACGTTGTTGTCCTCCTCCTTTTCTATCAGATTTCTTTTTCATACCTACTAATGGATTCAAATCTCTTTTACCGTAAACCTCACCTTTCATAATCCATACCTTTACACCAATTCTACCATAAGTAGTGTGCGCTTCTTCCAAGGCATAATCAATATCTGCACGGAAAGTTGACAAAGGAATTCTTCCATCCTTATAATTTTCTGATCTTGCCATCTCAGCACCATTCAATCTACCGGATATTTGAACTTTAATACCTTCCGCATTCATTCTCATAGTATTCGCTATAGCCATTTTAATAGCTCTTCTGTAAGATATCCTTCCTTCAATTTGACGAGCGATATTAGCAGCTACTAACTTGGCTTCTAATTCTGGACGTTTGATTTCATATATATTGATCTGAACGTCTTTACCGGTTAACTTTTTCAACTCTTCCTTTAAAAGATCTACCTCTGCACCACCTTTTCCGATAATAATACCAGGACGAGCTGTAGTAATAGTGATCGTAACAATCTTCAAAGTACGTTCAATTATTATTCTAGAGACACTTGCTTTTGACAAACGCGCGTTGATATAATTTCTAATTTTATCATCTTCGGCAATTTTATCGCCATATTTTCTTCCGCCAAACCAGTTGGATTCCCATCCTCTGATGATACCTATTCTATTACCTATTGGATTTGTTTTCTGTCCCATGTGATATTATTTACTTTGGTCTTTTGTGTCTAAAATCAATGTGATGTGATTAGATCGTTTTCTAATTCTATGAGCACGTCCTTGTGGTGCTGGTTGAATTCTTTTTAACATAGCAGCACTGTCTACATAAATCTCACTAATATATAAACCAGCCTCTTCAATATTGCTGTCTTCATTTTTAGCTTGCCAATTTGCAATTGCAGAAAGTAACAATTTCTCTATATTTCTAGCCGCTTCTTTTGAGCTAAATTTTAGGATATTTAATGCTTTATCTACATCTAATCCTCTAATTTGATCAGCGACCAATCTCATTTTTCTAGGTGAAGTGGGTACGCCTTTCATCTTAGCAGAAACTACATTTTTCATAGCTTCTTTTCTTGCTTGTGCCGCTAAATGTTTTCTAACTCCCATTACTTTATATTTTTATCTATTTTCTATTACCACCGTGTCCACGGAAAGTTCTCGTCGGTGAAAATTCACCTAATTTATGTCCTACCATATTTTCAGTAATATAAACCGGGACAAATTGACGTCCGTTATGAACTGCTATGGTTTGCCCTACAAAATCTGGAGTGATCATTGAGGCTCTTGACCAAGTTTTGATCACTGTCTTTTTACCTGATTCAATATTTTTTTGGACTTTTCTTTCCAATTTAAAGTATACGTATGGTCCTTTTTTTAGTGAACGTGCCATTTGTTATTATTTTTTTCTACGTTCTACAATATGTTTATTACTCGACTTCTTCTTAGAACGTGTTTTGTAACCTTTAGCAGGTATACCATTCTTAGATCTCGGGTGTCCACCTGTTGCTTTGGCTTCACCACCACCCATTGGGTGATCAACAGGGTTCTTAACTGTTGCTCTTGTTCTTGGCCTTCTGCCTAACCACCTAGTTCTACCGGCTTTACCACCTACTAATAATTGATGGTCAGAATTAGAAACTACACCAATCATTGCTTTACATGTTGCTAGGATCATTCTGATTTCACCTGAAGGTAATTTAATGCTAACATATTTTCCTTCTTTAGCGACAATTTGTGCAAAAGAACCTGCACTACGAACCATAACGGCACCTTGACCAGGTCTTAATTCAACACAAGATATATTTGTTCCCATTGGTACTTTCCCTAATGGCATTGCATTTCCAATATTCGGGCTTACATCGTCACCTGACTCTATAGTCTGACCTACTTTTAAACCTGCTGGTGCTATAATATATCGTTTTTCACCATCTGCATAAGCTACTAAGGCTATAAATGCACTTCTATTTGGGTCATATTCAATAGTTTTTACAACAGCAGGCACATTGTCTTTGTTTCTTTTGAAATCAATGACACGGTATTTTCTTTTGTGACCACCACCTTTATATTGCATGGTCATTTTTCCTGTGTTGTTTCGACCACCTGATTTTTTTAGCGGTGCGAGCAAGCTCTTTTCCGGCTTATCAGTTGTAATGCCCTCGAAATCATTCACAACTCTAAAACGCTGACCAGGTGTTACGGGTTTTAATTTTCTTACTGACATAATTATTTAAATTACAAATCTCAAATCACAAACTCCATCCCTATTGTCATCGGAACTGATCTCAAGTTTTTCATACTTGTAACAATATTTTTGTGATTTGTCATTTGTTAATTGGTACTTTGTTATTTATATATTACTATAGAAATCTATGGTATCTCCTTCTGCCAATTGTACAATGGCTTTTTTATATCCTCCATATCGTCCGGTCATGACACCATTTTTGGTGAATTTAGTTTTTCTTTCAACCGGATAATTCATGGTTCTTACTTTAGTCACAGACACATTAAATGAATCCTCAACCGCTTTTTTAATTTGAAGTTTATTGGCATTTTTTTCGACCATAAAACCATAGCGACCATTTAACTCACTTTCTTGAGTCATTTTTTCTGTTATGATAGGTTTAATAAGTATCATATTTATTGTCTATTTACTAAAATTAGATTCAAACTCTTCTACTGCAGCTTCAAGAAATACAATTTTTTGAGCGTTCATTACTTCATAAGTATTTATGCTTGAGGCTGTTACGATATTTACTTTTGGTAAATTACGTGCCGACAAATATACATTTTTATTTATTCCATCCATGACAAACATAGATTTTTTATCGGCTAAGTCTAATGATTTTAATATCTCACTAAAATCTTTGGTTTTGGGTTGTTCCATTTCAATATGGTCCAATACCAAAATATTATTGTTTTTAGCAGCAATGCTTAAGGCAGATTTACGAGCTAATTTCTTAGTGTTTTTATTCACTTTAAAGGAATAATCTCTTACTCTAGGCCCAAAAACTCTACCACCTCCTCTAAATACCGGTGATTTGATACTTCCTGCTCGAGCTGTACCGGTTCCTTTTTGACGCTTGATCTTTCTTGTACTACCTTTGATCTCAGCTCTTTCTTTTGCTTTATGAGTCCCTTGTCTTTGATGAGCTAAAAATTGCTTTACATCTAGGTATATAGCATGTTCATTAGGTTCTACTGCAAAAATTTCATCGGAAAGTTCAACTTTTTTTCCGGTTTTTTTACCTTTTATATCTAGGACCTCTACTTTCATTATATATTTATTTAAATTGTCGTCTTGGCTAACTAAATTAATCGTGATACTTTTCTACTGAAACAAAGCCGTTTTTTGGTCCCGGCACTGCTCCTTTAAGTATGAGTATATTTTTTTCAGATACGACTTTTAACACTTTTAAATTCTGTACTGTAACTTTTTCATTACCCATTCTGCCTGCCATTCTCATACCTTTAAACACTCTAGAAGGGTAAGATGAAGCTCCTAATGATCCAGGTGCTCTTAACCTATTATGTTGACCATGGGTTGCATCTCCAACACCTTTAAAACCATGTCTTTTAACAACTCCTTGAAAGCCTTTACCTTTAGAAGTTCCTGAAACATCAACAAATTCTCCTTCTTTAAAAATTTCAACAGTAAGTTGATCGCCGACTTCATAATCTTTTCTGAAATACTTAAATTCCATTACTTTTCTTTTAGGCGTTGTTCCTGCTTTCTTAAAATGACCTGCTTGTGCTTTGGTAGTTTGTTTATCTTTTTTGTCTTCATAGCCCAACTGAAGAGCTTTATACCCATCCACTTCTTCTGTTTTTACTTGGGTAACTACACAAGGGCCAACTTCTAAGACTGTACATGGTAAATTCTTACCATTCTCGTCAAAAAGACTGGTCATTCCTATTTTTCTTCCTATTAACCCGGACATTATTATAAATTTAGAATTAAAAATTAAGAATTAAGAATTTTAAAATTTTTCTTTATTCTTAGTTCTTTATGATTATACTTTAATTTCTACTTCAATTCCACTTGGCAATTCCAACTTCATTAAGGCATCAATTGTTTTAGAAGATGAACTATAGATGTCCAATAATCTTTTATAAGTGCTTAATTGAAATTGCTCTCTAGATTTTTTATTTACGTGTGGTGAACGCAACACGGTAAAAATCTTTTTGTGTGTAGGTAATGGTATAGGTCCGTTAACTATAGCACCTGTACTCTTAACCGTTTTTACGATTTTTTCAGCAGAGCGATCTACCAAATTGTAGTCGTAAGATTTTAATTTTATTCTAATTTTTTGACTCATCTTTTTAAAGTTTGTCGTCTTTATTGATTATCCAATTGTATTTTCTATGACTTCTTCTGAAATATTTTTTGGCGTTTGCTCGTAATGTGAGAATTCCATTGAGGAAGTTGCTCTACCCGAAGATAATGTTCTAAGGGTTGTCACATATCCAAACATTTCAGATAGCGGCACCACGGCTTTGATCACTTTGGCTCCGGCACGGTCGTCCATATTATTTACCTGTCCTCTACGTCTGTTCAAATCACCTACGATAGAACCCATATACTCTTCAGGAGTGACTACTTCTAATTTCATTAAAGGCTCTAGAAGAACGGCTCCTGCACTTTTAGCGACAGATCTAAAACCTAATTTGGCCGCCAATTCAAATGATAATTGATCAGAATCAACTGCGTGGTAGGAACCATCTTTAAGTGTAACTTTCATACTGTCGATTTCAAATCCTGCTAATGGGCCATTATGCATAGCTTCTTTGAATCCTTTTTCAACTGATGGCACAAATTCTTTAGGAATATTACCACCTTTAATATTATTGACAAATTGCAAACCTTCTCCTTCAAAATCACCGTCAACAGGGCCTAAATCAAAAATAATATCGGCAAACTTACCACGACCACCGGATTGTTTTTTATAAACCTCTCTATGACTCACAGGAGCTGTTAAAGCTTCTTTATACTCAACTTGCGGTTGGCCTTCATTCACTTCAACTTTGAATTCACGTTTAAGACGATCTACAATGATCTCTAAGTGTAACTCACCCATTCCTGAAATAATAGTTTGACCGGAAGCTTCGTCAGTTCTTACCTGGAATGTAGGGTCTTCTTCAGCTAATTTAGCCAAACCTGTTCCTAATTTATCAACGTCGGCTTTGGTTTTAGGTTCAACAGCGATACCAATTACCGGATCTGGGAATGTCATAGATTCCAATACGATTGGATTCTTTTCATCACAAAGGGTATCACCAGTTCTGATATCTTTAAAACCTACACCAGCACCTATATCACCCGCTTCAATTTTGTCGATCGGCTCTTGTTTGTTAGAGTGCATTTGATATATTCTTGAGATACGTTCTTTTTTATCAGAACGTGTATTGAACACATACGATCCAGCATCTAAACTTCCGGAATACACCCTAAAGAAAGCTAATCTACCTACATAAGGATCTGTTGCAATTTTAAATGCTAAAGCTGCAAATGGATCATTAATAGTTGGTTTTCTAAATTCTTTTTCCTCTGTTTTTGGGTTTGTACCTTCAATAGCTTCAATATCTATTGGGGAAGGTAAATACCTCATTACCCCATCAAGCATAGCTTGTACACCTTTATTTTTAAAGGCAGAACCACACATCATCGGAATGATACTCATATCAATGGTTGCTGCACGTAAAGCACTGATAATCTCATCTTCAGAAATTGAATTCTCATCTTCAAAGAATTTTTCTAATAGCTCATCATCATACTCAGCAACTGCCTCTATCAATTCAGCTCTATATTTTTCAACATCACTTGATAGATCATCAGGTATGTCAATTTCTACATAGGTCATACCCATATCATCTTCATTCCAAACAATAGCTTTTTTTGAAATTAAATCAACTACACCACGGAAATTTTCTTCACTTCCAATAGGCACTTGCAGTGGTACAGCATTTCCACCTAACATTTCTTCAATTTGAGTACAAACTGCAAAAAAGTCAGCTCCCTGACGATCCATTTTGTTAACAAAACCTAATCTAGGAACTTTATATTTATCCGCTTGCCTCCATACTGTTTCTGATTGAGGTTCTACCCCATCAACTGCACTAAACAAAGCAACTACCCCATCTAACACACGTAAAGATCGCTCTACTTCTACAGTAAAGTCAACGTGGCCGGGAGTGTCAATAATATTAATCGCATAATTATTATCTCTATATGGCCATACACAATGCGTAGCAGCAGAAGTAATGGTAATACCTCTTTCTTGCTCTTGCTCCATCCAATCCATCGTCGCTGCACCATCATGTACCTCACCTATCTTATGACTTACACCGGTGTAATAAAGAATACGCTCTGTTACTGTAGTTTTACCAGCATCAATATGAGCAGCAATACCAATATTTCTTGTATATTTTAAATCTCTTGCCATAGTTTATTAAAATCTAAAGTGTGAGAATGCTTTATTGGCCTGTGCCATTTTGTGTGTATCAATACGTTTTTTAACAGCAGCTCCTTCCTCTTTAGCTGCAGCTAAGATTTCAGCAGCTAATTTTTGAGCCATTGTTTTTTCATTTCTTTTTCGGGCAAAACTAATTAACCATTTAATAGCCATAGACACTTTACGGTCCGGCCTGATTTGTCTTGGAATCTGATAAGTGGCCCCACCAACTCTTGTACTACGAACCTCCACTTGAGGCATCACATTAGACAAGGCTTCTTTCCAAATTTCTAAAGCCGACTTTTCATCGTCTTGCTTTTTTTCGTCCACAATATCTAATGCATCATAGAAAATTCTATACGCTAAAGATTTTTTTCCGTCCCACATCAAGTTATTCACAAAACGTGTCACTAACTGGTCATTAAATTTAGGATCTGGTAATAAAATCCTTTTTTTTGCTCTTCTTTTTCTCATTATAGAAAAAAATTAATTATTAAAAATGAAGCAAACAACTGTTTCCCGATAAAACGAGTCAACTCAACAGCATCTGCTTTTACTTTTTGATATGTTATAAAAAACTATTTGGATTTAGGGCGTTTTGCTCCGTATTTAGAACGACGTTGAGTCCTGCCTTCAACTCCGGCAGTATCCAATGCCCCACGAACGATGTGGTATCTAACACCTGGCAAATCTTTCACCCTACCTCCTCTAACTAATACTATCGAGTGCTCTTGAAGATTGTGTCCTTCACCAGGAATGTAGGCATTTACCTCATTTCCATTTGTGAGACGAACCCTTGCTACTTTACGCATAGCTGAGTTCGGTTTTTTAGGCGTAGTAGTATATACACGTGTACAAACTCCACGTCTTTGTGGACATGAATTCAAAGCAGCCGATTTACTCTTCTTAGTTGTTCTGGTTCTTCCTTTGCGTACTAATTGTTGTATGGTTGGCATACTAAGTATTGATTAATTACGTTTGTTTTAAATCACCCTTTCATTTTAAGGGAGTGCAAATTTAAAATTTTTATTTTGATTGGCAAGTGATATTTTGAATTTATTTTATTTTACTTTGCTCCTTAGTATTACATCATCACAATTGTCTTTTAAATATACTTTCTAAATTGAAATCTATACCATATATATATATACTATTTTTTTTAACTTATTCGATTAGTGTTATAAGCCAGCAAAAAAAGATAACAATAAAAGGTATCGATAAAAGTGACCAAAAAATTATTGAAAGTATTTTGGAAGAAGCAAAACTCAAAAATGTACAACCGGACACTATCAACTTTAAATCACTCCAACAACTTTTCTTAAAAAAAGGGTTTCTCAATCATAAAATTGAAAAAATAAGCCAAAATGACAGCCTTGAAGTTTTTCAAGTAAGTTTACATCAAAAATATCCATTTCTAAGAATTTATATCGAAGAAGATACAGAACTCCTATCATTTTTAGGAAATGAACAAAGTTACATTCTAATCCCCATAGATCAAACTGATATTTTTTTAGAGAAAATTGTCCATTACTATAACGAAAAATCCTATCCATTTGCAAATGTCAAGTTGAATCACATTCAAGTGTTAAAAGACACAATCAATGCAAACTTACATATAAACACATTTGACAAAAGAGAAATAGACTCTATTATAGTGAAAGGATATAATAAAATGCCAATATCATATTTGATGAACAAGTTGGGTTTAAGCAATAATAGCGCATTAACTCCAAGCCGTATCATCGATATATCAAAGACTTTAAATAAAATAGAATTTATCAAGCAGACTCAGGCACCACAAACTTTATTCACCAAAGATAAAACTAGTTTATATATCTATATTGATGAAAAGAAAATCAGTAGTTTTGAAGGATTGATCGGTTTTTCCAATACCGAATATAATAAAATAAGATTGTACGGAAATATTAACTTAAGACTTTTGAATAGTTTTCATAAGGGAGAAGAAATTCAAGTTAAGTGGACAAGCTCTCAAAATAGCACTCAAGATTTTAAAAGTAAATTTCACTATCCTTATGTATTTAATTCTTATTTTTCAACAGAATATAAACTAAACTTATTTAAAAAAGACAGCACATATCTTAATGTAAATCATCATGGAATATTAAGCTATGAGATTTCGAGTAATCAGCATCTGGGTATACTCCTAAACATTGGTCGTTCTATTCAGACAAATAACAGCATAACAGATCATGTTGAAAATTTCCAATCCTTTTTTTGGGGATTATCTTATCTTTATTCAATTCCTTCTGAAAATGATCTTTTTAAAAACAAGTTATTAATCCAAAGCGACTTTACAAGAGGTAGTCGGAATAATAAAGAGCAATATAAAGCCAATTTATTTTTTCAATATAGCATACCTGTTTTTAAGAAACACAATGTGGTATTTAGTAATAAAACAGAATTTCTCCTATCTGATGATTATTTAGAAAATGAACTATTTAGATTGGGAGGCATTGAAAGTATCAGGGGGTTTGATGAAAACCAGTTTTACAGCACAGCTTATAATATAAGTTCTTTAGAATACAATTACATGATCTACAGACTTAACTATATAAGCCTGATTACCGACTATGCTTATATTGAAGAGACACTATCTCAATCTATTAACCAAATATATAGCTTAGGAATGGGCTATTCACAACAACTCAAATTTGGGAATTTACAAATGATATACGCAATTGGAAATAACACCTCACAAAGTTTTAATTTGAAAAACTCAAAGTTTCATATAAAACTAAGCCAAATTTTTTGATATAAGCAACCTTATATTAAATAATACATCTATTAAGTTGATATATAGATTATATCTTAAAAAATAGTTAAGAAATAGCTTATTTATCATACAATGTGTTTGGTATATTAACTATTTATTAAGATATTTGCGTTTAATTAATTCAAATAATTATACAATGAAAACAAAGTTTAAAGGAATTTTAACGCTTTTACTAGCGTTTACCGTGCACTTAGTTTTTGCACAAAAAACTGTAA